>NZ_JBARVQ010000510.1:0-1874 GCF_049646345.1 Albidovulum sp.
GTCCTCGGCCACCATGAGGAAGATCAGGCGGTAGACGAGGCGGAGGAGCTCGTTGAACCACTCGGTGAGGTTCACTTCACCCGATTTCAGTTTTGTCGCGAGGTCGGGGTTGGCTTCGAGGAAACCCGAACCGAGCACCTTGAGCGCGATCTGGACCTGGTCGGCAAGGCGATCCCGGGCTACTTCACCTTCCTTGGAACCGGTCTCTCGCCACCCCTCAAGCGGGCAGTCTGTGGCGGGTGCGCCTTCGTTGCCGAAACGGGACCGGTGAATCAGCAGCCAGAGGACGGCGAAGGAGGCGATGTCCTCATTCGAGAAGATCTGGGCGAGGTCAGCCTCGATATAGGCCGGGCGGGTCAGCGAGGCGTTATCCCGCATGAGGCGCAGATGGGTGCCGTTGGTGACAATGCCCCAAAGCGCCTCGTCCTTGTCATTGAGGTAGTCCTGAAGGGCGAACGCAGGTGAGCGAGACCGGTCGACGGACAAAGTCGGACTGCGACGGTCGAGCGTTTCGGACGTCGGCACCACGACGAACGGTACGCGCCCGCTTGCGATCAGGGCGATGGGGGCTTGAGCCGCCTGCAGATCGTCGTATCCGAAGGTTTCCTTGAAGAGGCCCGAAACAAAGCGACGTGTGGCATCCTGAGTTGGTGTCTCGATCTTGGCGAATGCATCGAAATGAGACTGCCCGACGCGGAAAGCCGTCGAGATTTCTTCGCGGATCGTCAGGCCCTTTCGAACGGAGTAGTTCTCCGGCGCCTGTTCGGGCGCGGCCCGCTGATCGATCTTTGCAATCATGGCGGGCGCGATGAGATTGCCCTCGAGGCTTAGCGACGGCCATGCGGACATATCTGTAATGGGTTTGCGGGCCATGCTTAAACCTCGCCCGGCATCAGTACGAACATTCCAATGACGTCAGGTGGAAGCACGGCCTCCACGCTGACACGCGAGGCGGATCCAGCCGCAGCACGCAGTCGCGCATGATCTTCGACGAGTTGCTCCGCCCGCTTTTTCACGAATGCCGCCAACGGTCCTTCAATGAATAGGGGCAAATCCGACTTTGCATTGTTCACCAGCCGGTCTCGCGCAATCTGCGCAAGATCAGCAATTGCTGGCGTGTTCAGCATTTCACGCGCAGCGTCTCCTGTCGCGACAATGCTATTCCCCTGTAGGGCAACGAGTGCGGCCTCCTCGGCGAGTAGCAGTCTTTCCTTGCGGGAATGGATGGTGAGCTTGTAGCGGATCCGTAGAAGCACGAGACGGGTCATTGCCGAAACCGCCGGTGTGGGCCAAGCTCCAACGCGTCCGATGCCTAGATCTGGCAGCGCTTCTTGGTCCAGCGAAGCCTCAACCAGGCTTTCCGCCAGAGACGCCGTCAGTGGATGGGTGCGCGTCAACAGGGTAGTGCCCGAAGGCGCGGGCTCCGTAGTGGCAAGCCTCACTGATTTCTGGAGCCCTCGTTGCTCTAGCTTTTCCCTCAGGCTCTCCTGCAGCGCATGAACATGCGCAATGTATAGTGACCGCTTTTTTTCGAGAGGCACGCCAAAGCGAGACATGGCGCGTTCGACGAACTGCCGCGCATCATCTGGCGAGCCGAGCAGGTCTTTGACCTTGTTCCATTCCGGCGCAACCTCGGACGGCTTCATTGCGTTCTGTGCAAAGCGCGCACGGGATTTCTTCTCATTCTCGCTCGCATCGCGCCAGCGGGCATCCATCGCATGCGTGCCGTCATTCAAGCGTAAGTCAAATGTCAGCTGTTTATGACCACCGCGACGCAGCATCATCGCAGCCATGAGTGCATTTGTGACGGGGCCGCGTTCATCGGGCAGCGGAACGGTTACACCTGTTGCTTTCCGGATTTCCTCCGCTTTGCG
>NZ_JBARVQ010000511.1:0-4004 GCF_049646345.1 Albidovulum sp.
GCAATATGCGACCCGCACGAGATCGCCAATGTGATCGGCCCCGAAGGCATCCGCTATTTTCAGCAGGCGGCCGAATGCACGCTGATGGATATCCGTGTGCAGCTTTCGTCCTGCGTGCCCTCGACCCATATGGAAACGGCGGGCGCGCGGATCGAGGCGGCGGACCTTGCGCCGCTGATGGATCATCCATCAGGCATCGGTCTGGCCGAGTTCATGAACTATCCCGGCGTCATCCACCGCGATCCCGGTGCGATGGCAAAGCTTGCGCTGTTCGAAGGCGGCCATATCGATGGCCATTGCCCACAACTCACGGGCCGTGACCTCAACGCCTATATCGCTGCCGGCATCCGCACCGAACACGAGGCGACGACGGCGGAAGAGGCGCTGGAGAAGCTGCGCAAGGGGATGCGGGTGCTGATCCGCGAAGGCTCCGTCTCGAAAGACCTTGAAGCGCTGGCGCCGATCCTGACCGAGGCGACATCAGCCTATCTCTGCCTCTGCACCGACGACCGTAATCCCCTGGACATCGCCGAGCATGGTCATCTGGATTACATGATCCGGCGGCTGATCGAAAAGGGCGTATCGCCGCTCGCCGTTTACCGGGCGGCCTCTCTGTCAGCGGCGGAAGCCTTCGGGCTGAAGGATCGCGGCCAGATCGCACCGGGCAAGCGGGCCGACATTGTCGCGGTGGACAGTTTGGCGGGGTGCCACGCCGAGCTTGTCCTTTGCGCCGGGCGGCGCGTCGACGACACCGCCTTTGCCGCGCGGCAGACCCTCGCCCCTGTCGGGCGCGGCTCGGTCAAGGCGCCAGCCCTGCGCCCCGAGGATTTCCGCACCCGCGCCAACCGCACCGAAACCGATGTCATCGGCATCATCGAAGGCAAGATCATCACCGAGCATCTGCATGAGGGGATCGCGATCACGGATGGCGACAAGCGCCCCGATACCGCCCGCGACCTGATCCGCATCGCCGTGGTGGAACGGCATGGCAAGAACGGCAATATCGCCACCGGTTTCGTTAGGGGGTTCGGGCTGAAATCCGGGGCCATCGCCTCAACCGTCTGCCACGATCATCACAATATCGCCGTCGTGGGTGCCGACTATGCCGACATGGCGCTGGCCGCGAACCGGCTGTCCGAGATCGAAGGTGGTTTCGTAGTGGCCGAGAATGGCAAGGTGCTGGCCGAACTGGCGCTGCCCGTGGCAGGGCTGATGAGCCTTGATCCGTTTGAGGCAGTGCGCGACCGGCTGGTGGCGCTCCGCGCGGCTGCGATAGGCCTGGGCGTCACGCTGGAGGAACCCTTCCTGCAACTTGCCTTCCTTGCCCTGCCTGTTATCCCCGCCCTGAAGATCACCGACCGGGGAATGGTGGACGTGACCAGGTTCGAAATCATTCCGGGGTGAGACGTTCGGAACAACCAGACGACTGATGGTCTGATTGAGCCCATTGCGGTCGTTGCCTCCAGCGCCCTTTCGCCCGGATTCAAGCCGAAGGCGCCGGGCGAGCGCCTGCCCGTCCCGGCGGGCTGGCGCTTTTGCGGCAGCGCGCTTCGCGTGAGGTCAGAGGGACTTTGCTGCCATAAAGCACCCCGAATATTGGTCGCTGCGCCACCCCACGGGCAGGCACCCGCCCGGCTCGCGGTGTGACTAGGGCAACGACAACAAAGTCCCGGATGCCGACCTCTGCCGCGTCCCAGCATGTCCCGAAAGTGACGCGGCGCGCGGCCGCCGCGTCTTTGGGCTCACATCGCTTCTGCGTTGAAATGGAATAGTTTCTGGTCGCCGATCTTGTAGCCCTCGATCAGCCCCTTGGCCTTGTCGCTGACCAGCCAGTCCTCCAGCGCCTTCGCGGCATCGGCCTTCACATGCGGCTGATTTTCAGGATTGACCGGAAGATAGGCATATTGG
Source organism: Albidovulum sp. (assembly GCF_049646345.1). Taxonomy (GTDB): domain Bacteria; phylum Pseudomonadota; class Alphaproteobacteria; order Rhodobacterales; family Rhodobacteraceae; genus Albidovulum. The sequence goes on from NZ_JBARVQ010000511.1 coordinate 1,909, forward strand.
TTGAACAGCGCGGGATCGCCTTCGAACAGCAGGCCGAGCCCTGCCTTGTTTTCAAAATTCAGCCAGCTCGCCCGGTCCGAGAGGATATAGGCATCCATCCCCGCCGCCGTGTTCAGCGCGGCCCCCATGCCCTGTCCGACAGCACGGTACCAGTCGCCCGCAGGTTCGATCCCGGCCGAGGCCCAGATCTTCAGCTCGGCCTTGTGGGTGCCGCTGTCGTCGCCCCGGCTGACGAAAGGCGCACCAGCCTCTTCAATCAGCGCGAAGGCTTCCATCGCAGAGGTTGCCACATTCGTTCCCGCCGGATCGGCCAGGGGGCCGACGACGACGAAGTCGTTGTACATGATCTCACGCCGATGGGTGGCGTAGCCCGCACCGACGAACTCTTCCTCGGCGGCTTTTGCGTGGACCAGCACCGCGTCCACATCGCCCGCCTCGCCGAGTTTCAGCGCCTGCCCGGTGCCGACGACCAGCAGTTGCACCTCGATCCCGGTATCCTTTTTGATCTCGGGCAGCAGCACTTCGGCCAGTCCGGAATTGGCGAAGGATGTGGTGACGGCCAGCTTCAGCTCTTCGGCCCCGGCGGCTGTCGCAAGCCAGAGCGCCGACAGGGCGGCAATGGCGGTCTTGAACGTCATGATAGGAGGTCTCCGTTGATATGGGCCTTTGCTTCCGGCGTTCCCGGCCCGTCAAAGAACGCGTCCCCGCTGCCTGCCTCACGCAACCGGCCATCGAAGAGGAAGAGGATATCATCGGCAAGGCGGCGGGCCTGACCGACATTGTGGGTCGACATGACGATGCGGGTGCCGTGATCGCGGGCCGCGGTCAGCACCTGCTCGATCTCTGCCGTCGAATGCAGGTCGAGATTGGCGCAGGGTTCGTCGAGAAACAGGACCTCTGGCGCGCGGATCAGGGCGCGGGCCAGCGCCATCTTCTGCCGCTCACCGCCCGAGAGCACGCTGGCCGGGGCGGCAAGTGTGACGCCAAGACCGACCTCGCGGGCCGCCGTCTCGGCCCGCGCCCGCGCCTCTTTCCGCGCTAGGCCGTCAAGGATCAGCGGATAGGCGATGCAATCCAGAACACTGCGGCGCATCAGGACAGGGGTCTGAAAGACAAAGGCCTGCCGCGCCCGGACCACATCTGCATCGCCCTGCCAGATCACCCGCCCCCGGTTGATCCGCTCCAGCCCATGCATCGCCCGGAGAAGTGAGGTCTTGCCTGCCCCGTTCGGCCCCATGACAACGGTGATCCCGTCTCCGCCCAGAGTCAGCGAGACCGGACCAAGGATGCGTCTGCCCTGACGGCGCAGCTCCACCTCTTCCAGCACGAGGGGCAGGATCGGGCTTACCATCGGCTGCCCCTTTCGGTGCCCGACAGCATATGCAGCGCAAGGTTCACCGCGATGGCAAGCGCGATGAGGATGAAGCCCAAGGCCAAAGCCAGCGCGAAATCGCCCTTGCCCGTCTCAAGCGCGATCGCCGTCGTCAGGACCCGCGTCGCATGGTCGATATTGCCACCGACGATCATGATCGCCCCGACCTCGCCAATCGCCCGGCCGAACCCGGCAAGGGCTGCGGTCATCAGGGCGCGCCGCCCGTCCCACAAGAGCGTTTTGATCCGCTGCGCCCGCGACGCGTGAAGCGAGATCAGAATGTCATGGTAATCGGCCCATAACTCGCGGATCGCCTGATGCGAGATCGAGGCGATGATCGGCGTGATGATGATCACCTGCGCGATGATCATCGCCGTGGGGGTGAACAAAAGCCCGAAGACGCCGAATGGCCCCGAACGCGACAGCAGCACATAGACGATCAGCCCGACCACGACCGGCGGCAACCCCATCAGCGCGTTCAAGACGGCAATGGCGAAGCGGCGCAGGCGAAACCGGTTGACCGCGATCCAGGCGCCGAAAGGCAGGCCGATGAGCGAGGCGATCACCGTTGCTGTCACGGTAACCTGCAAGGATCGCAAGGTGATTTCCGCCAGACCCGCGTCGAGCGTCACGACCAGCCGTGTGGCCTGCCATAGCCCCTCGACGATATCGTTCATGCCTCAGCCGTCCTTGCCGGTTGCGAATCCTCTGCCCTCCTTAGAGG
>NZ_JBARVQ010000512.1:0-4780 GCF_049646345.1 Albidovulum sp.
AGGATATTGAGGCGGTGAATGCCCGCGTCTATTCCACGGTCAATAACGGTGTCTACAAGGCCGGGTTTGCCACGCAGCAGGCACCTTACGACGAAGCGGTGACGGCCTTGTTCGATACGCTCGACTGGCTGGAGGAGCGGCTGTCGCATCGCCGTTGGCTGATGGGCGACCGGCAGACGGAGGCCGACTGGCGGCTTTTCACCACGCTGGTCCGCTTCGATCCGGTCTATCACCTGCATTTCAAATGCAACCGGATGCGGCTGATCGATTACCCCAATCTCTGGGCATACACCCGCGACCTCTTCCAGCATCCCGGGGTGGGCGATACCGTCCGGCTCGACCATATCGTGCGCCACTATCATTACAGCCACGACAGCATCAATCCGCACCGGATCGTGCCGATCAATCCGGTGATCGATTTTTCCCAGCCGCATGGGCGTGGCTGAGGTCAGGACGCTGTGCCGTAATGCTCCACCGCCGCCGCGAGGTCTTCCGGCGCGGTGGCCGAAGGCAGAAAGGCGCAGGCGTTGGGAATGTGCTGAAAGATCGAGCCGTCGGAAAAGAAGGTCGTGTTGGTGACAAAGACCACCTTGGCCTCGGGGCAACGATAGGCGGCATAATCGGCGACCGCGATGGCACTGCCATTGGTCAGCACGAGATCCAGAACGATGATTTCCACTTCAGCGTTTTCGAGGTGATCGACAGCTTCCTGCTGGCTGCCGACCAGTGTCACTGCAGCTGAAAACCGCTCGACATGGCGTTTCCACAACCATCCGAGATTTGGATCGCTCTCGACGATGAGAACACGCATGACCTCTCCTGAAGACCGGCAAGCGTGAAGGTTTCCTGCCTTTGTTAGAGAGTCATCAACAATTGTTAACTGACTATTAACGACCTCGTGAAGCGGCAAGATTTCGCCGGTTGCCTGGCGCTCTCAGATTGATACTGTTCCCGGATCACTATCAGAGGTTTTCATGCGCATTATCCTTGCCGCTTTCACGCTCGCTCTCCTGCCTCAGATGTCCCTCGCCTGTGGTGGCGGGTTTTCCGACTTTGTTTCCGGTCTGAAGTCAGAAGCACGCGCCGCAGGACATTCCGCCGGCCGCGTCGACGCGTTCTTTGCAGGCGTCCGACAGGATGGCGCGGTGCTGAAGGCCGACCGGTCGCAGGGTGTTTTCCGCAAAAGCTTCATCGACTTTTCCCGCGCAGTGATCAGCAAGGGCCGGATGGTGAACGGCCAACGCAACGCGCAGAAATACGCCAGCACGTTCCAGCGCGTAGAACGCGATTATGGTGTGTCGCCCGGTGTGTTGCTGGCCTTCTGGGCGTTGGAAACCGATTACGGCGCGGTGCAGGGCGATTTCAACACGCTGAATGCCTTGGTCACGCTGGCCCATGATTGCAGGCGGCCGCATCTTTTCCGCCCGCAGATCTTCGCGGCGCTTGAGCTTTCTGCCCACGGCGATTTCGATCCGGCCCGGACCAAAGGCGCCTGGGCGGGGGAAATCGGGATGGTACAGATGCTGCCCGAGGATATCCTGCGCAACGGCGTGGACGGCGACGGCGACGGGCATGTGAACCTCAAGACCTCACCCCCCGATGCGCTGATGTCGGGGGCAAAAATGTTGCACGGTCTTGGCTGGCGCAAGGGTGAACCGTGGTTGCAGGAAATTGTCGTTCCGCAAAAGCTCGACTGGTCGAAGACCGGGCTGAACAATGCTCTATCTACCTCGGACTGGGAGCGGATGGGGGTCAAGGGCCGGTCTGCGCCGCTTGCGCGCGGCCTCAAAGGCTCGGTCCTGCTGCCGATGGGCCGCAAGGGGCCTGCCTTCATGGCCTATCCGAACTTCCATGTCTATTTCGAGTGGAACAAGAGCTTTGTCTACGTCACCACCGCCGCCTATTTCGCCACCCGGCTTGAAGGCGCGCCGGTCTACGATCCCGGCACTCCCGATCCCGGGTTATCAGCGGCCGAGATGAAGGTACTTCAGCAGAAACTGGAAGCGCGTGGCCATGATGTCGGGGGGATTGACGGTATTCTTGGCAAACTGACGCGTGAGGCTGTTCAGAAAGAACAGATGCGGCTGGGGCTGCCTGCCGACGCCTGGCCAACCACCGCTTTGCTGGGCAAACTCTGACCCCCGTCCTCATCAGCGGCGTCAACTGCAATCATATCATCGATGCTGCAAAGCGATTGCGCCTGCGTCTCGCGGGGCTGCACGCCCGCGATAGCAAGTGCAAGGAAAGCGACCGAGAGGCAAAGGAATTCATGCATGATGCACTCAGGCTGTTGGCTCTGTATCAATCTGTAGCTGCCAGTGATTAACCGATTGTTACCGTGAGTTTGTCGCGGTTTGACCTGCTGCGTTCTGCATAGCGTCGAAACGCAATTTCCGGCGATCAGGTTGACGGATGCCGTACAGCCGTGATCAACACATATCATTCAAAAACGGGGGGCAGGATGACCGATACATTTGACGAAGACCTTTTCATAAAGGGCCTTGAGCAGCGCAAGGCAACACTTGGCGCGGAGTATGTGGAAAAGAACCTTGCGGCAGCGGATGATTTTACCCGGCCATTTCAGGAGGCGATGACAGCCTGGTGCTGGGGCTTCGGCTGGGGCGATGACGTGATCCCGCCCAAGACAAGGTCAATGATGAACCTCGCGATGATCGGGGCTCTGGGCAAGATGCATGAATGGGAAATCCATTGCCGGGGCGCGATCACGAATGGCGTCAGCAAGGAAGAAATCCGCGCGATCATTCATGTCGTCGGCATCTATTGCGGTGTGCCGCAGGCACTGGAATGCTTCCGCGTCGCGCGGAAGGTTTTAGAAGACCAAAGTTAAGGAAGGATCTGGGCGATGCGCCCTGCATTGCCACGCATTATGGGTGCGGTAGGCGAGACGCAGTTTGCACAGCTTTGCACCAGTTGCGGCGATTGCGCGTGCCCGGTTGTCGCGCGGGGCGGGGTTTTCAGTGCGTGCCTCGATTGAAGGCCGCGCCGAACAAGATCGAGCAAAGCTATCCAGGCTATCAGAGCATTGAAACTTTATCGCGGTGTCCGCCCGCGATCTGACGGTGGCGGTCTACCGGATCCTGCACACCGCTATCTGGGTCAAAAAGGAGGGCGCATATGGCAACGCCGTCCATTCGCCCGGGGCCTGTTGACGACAATCACCAGCGATCAGGCGACAGCCGCACAACGCTGAAACATCTCAGATACCGACATCGACGATGGCGCGGGCGAGGATCGGCACGGTTGTCGCATTCAGCCCGGCGATGTTCAGCCGCGAATCGCCAACCATATAGATGCCGTGCTCGGTCTTCAGCCGTTCCACCAGTTCGGGGGCCGCACCGAGCCGCGAGAACATGCCACGATGTTGGGCGATAAAGCCGAACCGGTCGGACCCGGAGGCCTTCTGCAGCTCGGCTGCCAGTTGCTCGCGCAGCGACAGCATGCCGAGGCGGACCTCTTCCAGCTCCTTCGCCCAGTCTGCGCGGAGCGCAGGGTCATTCAGGATCATCGTCACCAGCCGCGCACCGTGATCGGGCGGGAAGGAATAGTTCTGCCGGTTGAGATAGGCGAGGTTGCCTTGGGTGACCGCGCGGGTGGCCGGGTCAGACAGCGCGATCAGCGCGCCGGTGCGTTCGCGGTAGATACCGAAATTCTTCGAGCATGACGCAGCGATCAGCACTTCCGGCAGGCGGCTGGCGATCAGCCGGACGCCAAGGGCATCCGCTTCCAGCCCGTCGCCGAAGCCCTGATAGGCGATGTCGATCATCGGGGTGGCGCCGGTCTGTTCCAGAAGATCGGCCACCGCCTGCCATTCCGGCCCGGTCAGGTTCGCGCCGGTCGGGTTGTGGCAGCAGCCATGCAGTAGCACCACGTCGCCTGCTTTCACCTCGGCCAGATCGGCCATCATCGCGGTGAAATCGACGGCACGGCTTTCATTGTCGAAATAGCGGTACATCCGGACCTTCATGCCCAGATGCTTCAGGATCGACAGATGGTTGGGCCAGGTCGGGTCGGAAACCCAGACAGTTGCATCGGGTGAGGCCATGCCGATCAGTTCGAAGGCCTGCCGACAAGCGCCGGTGCCGCCCGGCGTCGCGACAGAGGAGATGCGGTCGGCGCTGACGGCATCGCCCAGAACCAGTGCGGCCATCGCGGCGTTGAATTCAGGCTCTCCTGCCAGACCGGTATAGGTCTTGGTGGTCTCAACCTCCCAAAGCTGCCTCTCGGCCGCCTTCACCGCACGCATGACCGGGGTCACGCCGTCCGCATTCTTGTAGACGCCGACGCCAAGGTCGATCTTGTCCTTGCGCGGGTCGGCCTTGTACTGACCGATCAGCATCAGGATCTTGTCCGCGGCTTGCGGTTTCAGGTTGCCCAGCATCGCCTACCCTTTCGCCACGTTCAGATCGCCATACATGCCCCATTCCGCCCAGCTGCCATCGTAAAGCGCGTGGTTGCGGTGGCCTATGCGCTCCAGCGCCAGATTGATGATCGCGGCCGTCACGCCGGACCCGCAGCTGGTGATTGCGGGTTTGGTCAGATCAACCCCGGCCGCCGCGAAAACCGCACGCAGTCCAGCCGCATCCTTCATCGTGCCATCACCATTCAGCAGGCTGGCATAGGGAATATTCTTGGAATTCGGGATATGGCCCGCGCGCAGGCCCGGGCGTGGTTCCGGATCGTCGCCGCGAAACCGCCCCGCGGAACGGGCATCAAGGATTTCATAGTCGCAAAGATTGGCGGCATGGGCAACCTGCGTGAC
>NZ_JBARVQ010000513.1:0-14552 GCF_049646345.1 Albidovulum sp.
AAACGAAACAGTTCAGAACGGATGTCTCCCATGACACGGATTCGAATGACCCTCACCGCTATTGCCCTCGGGTTGACCGCTGCCCCTGCTCTGGCCAGCAGTGGCACCATCGACCTGCCGCGCCTTCAGTTTCCGACCGACGGCGCCGACGCAACCCGGGGCTGTCACAGCGTAACCACACCGGTCTGCACCCCGAAAAGTCAGTAAAGTTCCCCTGCCTCATCCCGGCGGGTTCCTCGGGCGGGCTCCGGCCTGCCTCTTTTTTTGGCCGTATCGCGAAAGCGCGCTGATCGTTTGCGGCCGCTATGAGCCGGGCGGCACCCACTCAGAGGTGGTCGGGTGCCGCGCGTCCTGCGCGCCTTTTCTTGGGCATTCGTGCATTTATTGAAAGACCGCAATAGTCCCTAAACCGGACGAGGATCGTCTCGCAATATTGCATTTTTCACCTCCGCGCTTGTCGCCGCCGTCACAGGCGGTCTATCCTGCCCGGCGGGAGGAACCGCATGAACGCAAACGTTGCTGTGGCAACCATCAAACGTGGCCGCAAGTTCGATCAGGTGCTGGAAGGTGCGCGGACCGTGTTTCTGCGGGATGGCTTCGAGGGGGCGAGCGTCGATGACATCGCGGCCGAAGCGGGTGTCTCGAAGGCTACGCTCTATGCCTATTTCCCCGACAAGCGCATGCTGTTCGTCGAGGTCGCCAAGGGCGAATGCCAGCGCCAGGCCGATGAGGCACAAGCCCTCGTTGCGCTGACCGCCCCGCCCGAACTCGTTCTGCCGGTGGCGGCCCGTCGGATCGTCGATTTCTTTCTGACTGACTTTGGCCGCTCAACCTTCCGCATCTGCGTGGCCGAAGCCGAGCGTTTCCCCGAACTCGGGCAGGAATTCTACGCGACCGGGCCGGGTTTGCTGAACGAACGCATTTCCGCCTATCTGACCGGTTCGGTGGAGCGTGGCGAACTGGTGATCGAGGACATCCATCTGGCCGCCGCGCAATTTGCCGAATTGTGCAAGGCCGATATCTTTCCCTGTGTCTGCTTTGGCATAAAACTCGACTACACAAAGGAAGACCGCGAGCGGGTCGCCAACGGCGCGGTGGAAATGTTCCTGGCCCGATACGGGGCGCGGAAGGGCTGATCTCAAACGAAACGCACGCCTTTCGGCTGCGCCCTCAGCCTCGGGTCATGGGATTTCACCAAAACCGGACGGCCCGATAGCACCTCATCGCAGCGGTCCAGCACTTCCCGGTCCAGCCGCTCCATCGCCTCGGCCGTATAGAAGGTCAGATGCGGCAGCATCAGGACATTCGGCAGTGTAAACAGCGGGCTCATCGGATGGCCGGAGAGGCTGAGCGGCTCGGCCGAAAAGACATCAAGCCCGGCTCCGGCGATCTGGCCCCCGGTCAGGGCCGCGACCAGCGCCGCTTCGTCCACCAGCGCACCACGCGAAGAGTTGATGAGGAATGCGGTGGATTTCATCGCGGCGAGTTCACTGGCGCCGATGATGTGGCGGGTTGTGGCGTTCAGCGTGCAATGGAGCGAGACGAAGTCGGACTGCGCCAGCATTTCATGCAGGTCATCGACCTTCTCGACCCCGAAAGCCGCCATGTCATCGGTGCTCATTCCCGGCGTGTACGAGATCACCCTTGCCCGAAAGCCCTGCCCCGCCATCCGCGCGAAACTGCGGCCGATCTTGCCCAGGCCGACGATGCCCACTGTCTTGCCGGCAATGTCCCCACCCATCCAGCGTGCGGTCGGCCAGGCCCAACCCTTTGCCTGCATCTCGCGGTCAAGCGGAACCAGCTTCTTGGCCAGTGCGATCATCAGGGTAAAGGCCCCCTCGGCCACGGTCTCCTCGGCATATTCGGGGATGTTGACGACCGGAATGCCGCGCCGGATCGCCGCCGGAATGTCGATGGCGTCGATACCGACCCCGTATTTCACGATGCCCTTCAATCGCGTCGCGGAAGCGATCACCTGTTCCGTCACGGGCGTGTAGCACATCAAAAGAAGATCGGCATCGGCCAGCTCGGCCGCCAGCCGGTCCTCTGTGACACCGTCCGGCAGCAGCACAAGATCCCCGCGCTTTACCAGCTCGGTGTCAAGCAGCGGCGTTTCCAGCTCGCTATCCGTGCGGACAATCTTCATGACTCCTCCCTCACGCGCAGGCTTTGAAGCAGTGGCGCTGAAAGTCGTGGTACCATGGGCAAACAGGTCGAACCATAGTGGAGGCCGGAATGAAAGATATCGCCCGTTCGGTGCGGGTTACAGGCCGGGTTCAGGGCGTGGCTTATCGGGTCTGGGCGCGATCGCAAGCCGTGGCCCTGGGTCTGCGCGGCTGGATCAGGAACCGCGGCGACGGGTCGATTCTGGCGCTGATCGTCGGGCCGGAGGACGCGGTCAAGGCGATGATCGCCGCGATGAGCGAGGGTCCCGGTGCGGCCCGCGTCACCGATGTCTGGGTGGAAGATGCAGATCCGGGCGATCTGTCCGGAGGATTTGAAATCATACTCTGAGGGCAATTAAGAGGCGCGAAACCGCGCGGGCCGGCCTCAAAGCGCCTTTACTGATCCGGTCGAAGCGATTGCCTTGCCGCAATCGACAGGCGCAAACCCCAAAGCCCCGATGTCGCGCATTGCTGCGTCGCGACCTGGCCTTGCGTTGCGCTGCGCGCCGCGCCGTCAGGCGGCCTCGGCCAGAAGCGCCTTGAGGTCGAGCCGCTCTGTGACCATCGACATACCTCCCTTACTGTCCCGCGGCCAGTCAGCTTCTGGCCGGTCACGGTAAAGCTCGACACCGTTGCCGTCCGGGTCCCTGAGATAGATCGCCTCGCTCACGCCGTGATCCGAAGCGCCGTCAATCGGATAATTGGCCTCGACCAGACGCTTGAAAACGGTCGCGAGCGCGGCCCGGTCGGGATAGAGAAAGGCCGTGTGAAAGAGGCCGGTATGGTGCGGCGCAGGCGGCGTGCCGCCTTTCGACTGCCAGGTGTTCAACCCGATATGGTGGTGATATCCGCCCGCCGACAGGAAGGCGGCATCGACCCCGTAACGCTGCATGACTTCAAATCCGAGCAACCCAGAATAGAAGCCGATGGCGCGATCGAGGTCCGCGACCTTGAGGTGGACATGGCCGACACGGGCGGCGGGCGGTGCGGAATAGGTCATCTGCATCTCCACTGAAAAGCTGGCCCTCAAGGTAGGTCAGATTCATTCCGCACATAAGATGAGATTTTGTAGTCTTCCTGTGCAAAAAAGAAGACCCTCGCATCGCCCGAGGGTCTTCAGAGTGCCGTGGCCCAGGCGGGGGAAGGCGCTGGCCAGCGGCCGCCCGCCGGGTTGGGGATGTCCTGGGGGGGACGCACGGGCAGGCAGCGTCACCGTAGGGACGATTCGATTCAGGACTGTGACAGCCAGATCCGTTTCAGGCCGGGCGCGACCGGATCATGCCCACGATGTCATAGGTCGCATCGAGGATCGGCCGCGCGATGGCGTCGGCCCGGTCAGCACCGTCGCCAAGGATACGGTCAATCTCGGCCGGATCGGCCATCAGCCGTTTCATTTCACCGGCAATCGGCGCGAGCTTGTCCACGGCAACCTCGGCAAGCGCCGGTTTGAACGTGCCGAACCCCTTTCCGGCGAACTCGCCCACCACCGCTTCGGGCGACATGTCGGCAAGTGCGGCGTAGATATTGACGAGGTTCTTTGCCTCGGGCCGGTCCTTCAGCCCGTCTAGCGTCTCGGGCAAAGGCTCGGCATCGGTCCGTGCCTTGCGGAACTTCTGCGCGATCGTGTCGGCGTCATCTGTCAGGTTGATCCGGCTCGCATCCGAAGGATCGGATTTCGACATCTTCTTCGATCCATCACGCAGCGACATGACCCGTGTCGCCGCCCCTTCGATCACCGGTTCGGTAATCGGAAAGAAATCAACGCCGAAATCGTGGTTGAACTTCGTCGCAATGTCGCGCGTCAGTTCCAGATGCTGCTTCTGATCCTCGCCTACGGGCACATGGGTGGCGTGATAAAGGAGGATGTCCGCCGCCATCAACGAAGGATAGGCATAAAGCCCGAGCGAGGCATTCTCTGCGTTCTTCCCGGCCTTGTCCTTGAACTGGGTCATCCGGTTCATCCAGCCGACCCGTGCCACGCAGTTGAAGATCCAGGCAAGCTGCGCATGGCCGGGCACCTGGGACTGGTTGAACAGGATCGAGCGCTTGGGATCGAGGCCAGAGGCGATGTAGCTGGCGGCGAGTTCGCGCGTTGCGTTCTGAAGGTCAGCCGGGTCCTGCCAGACGGTGATCGCATGCAGGTCGACGATGCAATAGACCGTCTCGATACCGCTGTTCTGCATCTCCACAAACCGTTTCACCGCACCAAGGTAGTTGCCCAGTTGCAGGTGGTTCGTCGGCTGGATGCCGGAAAATACACGTGGGGTGAATTTGGACTGCGCCGGGTCGGTCATGACTGTCCCCATAGGTTTGGCTGGAAATTCAAGCCTTGTTCGCGTAACGCAGGGGCGGGGCAGCGTCAACATGGGGAGGGGCAATGCGTCCGGGATACGATGAGCGGCCGGTCAATCCGCTTCCGCGTGTGGTCTGGCTGATCGTGCTGCCTCTGGCCGCGATGGAGGCCTGGATCAATGCCGGCATCCTTGGCCTTGCGGGCGGGCAGGCCGGGATCGGCTGGCGCAATGCGATGGCGCAGCGTTGGGCGCTGGAACCGCAGATGCTGGAGCAGATGTTGCAGGCCGGGCAGATCAACCCCGACTACGCAATGCGTTTCCTGACCTATCCGCTGGTCCATGGCAGCTTCACCCATGCGGTCATGGCAATGGTCTTCATCCTCGCGCTTGGCAAGTTCGTGGGCGAGGTGTTTCGCGGCTGGGCGGTGCTGGCGGTCTTTCTGGCTGCGAGTGTGGCGGGGGGGCTCGTCTATTCGCTCGTGCCCGGCCTGTCGGCTTTCCTCTTCGGCGCCTATCCCGGGGCCTATGGCCTGATCGGGGCTTTCACCTTCATCCTCTGGGCGCGGCTCGGGGCAGAGCATGCGAACCGTGCACGCGCCTTCACGCTGATCGCCTTCCTTCTGGGCATCCAGCTTGTCTTCGGAGCGCTTTTTGGCGGCAAGCCTGACTGGGTCGCCGATCTGGCCGGGTTCGCGGCCGGGTTCGGGCTGTCGTTCATCGTCGCACCGGGCGGGGTGGCCCATCTGATGCGGGTGATCCGTCAGCGCTGACGGGTAAGGCCCGAGCGGAAATCCGAGACCCGGAAGGCACCGAGCACATAGGCGGCAAGCCCATAGACCGCCATTCCGGCCAGAACCAGAAGTGCGAGCGCCCAGTAGCGGTGGCCATGCGTGCTGAGCTGATCGGCCAGCGCGTATTCCAGCCCCCACAGGGCAGCGCCCATCACAAGGGACGCCGCGATGGTGCGAGGCAGACGGGTGCGCAGACGGTCATCAGCGCGCGCGGCCTCGCCCATGTTCCGGGTGCCCCACCAGAGTTGAAAGGTCATCGCCCAACCGGCAAGCGTTGTACCAAGTGCTGCGGCGATGAAGCCGAGGAAGGGGGCAAGCCCAATGGCCAGCCCCGCATTCACCACCATCGACCAGAGCGCGAAGCGGAAGGGCGTCGCGGTATCTTCCCGTGCGAAGTAGAGCGGTTGCAGCACCTTTTGCAGCACAAAGGCCGGGAGCCCCGCGCCGTAGACCGCCAGCGCCAGCGCCGTCGGCGCGGTATCAGTCGCATCGAACGCCCCGCGTTCATAGAGGACCGAGATCAGCGGCACCGGGATCACCATCAGCGCGATGCCTGCAGGCACGGTCAGGAACAAGGCGAACTCGGTCGCGCGCGACATGGCGTAGCGGCTGCCGAACGTATCTTCGGCCTTCAGGCGGCGCGAGAGGTCGGGCAAAAGCACGATACCGATGGCGATGCCCACGACACCGAGCGGAAGCTGATAAAGCCGGTCGGCGTAGGACAGCCAGGCAATCGCGCCGTCAAAGAAACTGCCGACCTGACGGCCGACGAGCAGGTTGATCTGCACCACGCCGCCCGCCATCACTGCCGGTCCGGCAATGATCAGAAGCCGCTTCAGGTCGGGCGTCATCCGGGGCCGCTTCAGCCGTAGGGGAAAGCCCATCCGCGCCGCCGCGATCCAGACGAGCGCCAGTTGCGCAAGCCCCGTGACAGGTGTCGCCCAGGCCATGGTCAGACCCATATCCCAGCCCGCCCAGTCAGCGGTCAGCATCGCCCCGATGAAGATGATGTTGAGAAGAACCGGCGCGCCCGCCGCCGCGATGAACCTGCCGCCCGCATTCAGAAGACCCGAAAGAAGGGCCGTCAGCGAGATGAAGAGGATATAGGGAAAACAGATGCGGCCGTATTCGACCGCCAGAGGCAGCCGTTCGTCGCCCGCAAAGCCGCCCGCCATCGCCAGCACCAGCCACGGCATCGCCACCATCGCGACGAGCGAGACCAGCAAAACGACGAAGGCGAGGCCGGAAAAGGCATCCTCGGCGAAGCCCTTCGGATCCTCACCCGCCTCCAGCTTCTTGGAAAACAAGGGCACGAAGGCGGTGTTAAACGCGCCTTCGGCAAAGAAGCGGCGGAACATGTTCGGCAGGGTGAACGCGACAAGGAACGCCTCGGCCACCGGCCCGGTGCCAAGATAGGCCGCGATCAGCACATCACGGATGAACCCCGCGATACGGCTGAGCAAGGTCCAGGCCCCGACCGTGAGGAAGCCCCGGATCAGACGGATCGGTTTCATTCGCTTCTTGCCCGCTCCGCGCCTTCGGTGATCGCCTGGCGCAGTTTCCTCTCCAGGCTTTCCTGCTTTGATTTGGTCTGCAGTTTCAAGCCGAACATGTCTTTCACGTAGAAAGTATCGACCACCTGCGCCCCATAGGTCGCGATCACGGCGCTGGCGATATAGATGTTATTGGCCGCAAGCGTTCGGGTCAGGTCGTATAAAAGGCCGGGCCTGTCGCGGGTATCGACCTCGACGATCGTGTAGATCTCGGACCCTTCATTGTCGAAGGTGACATGGGTCGGAAACTGGAACTGACGCTCGCGTTTCTTGATCTTGTCGCGATCCTTCAGCGCGTCGCGCGCCACGACTTCGCCCTTCAGGGTTTTCTCGATCATCGCGCGCAGACGTGGCAGGCGGGCGGCCTCATAGGGATGCCCTTCAGCATCCTGCACCCAGAAGACTGCCGTCGCATAACCGTCCTTCGACGTATAGGTGCGCGCGTCGACCACATTGGCACCGACCAGGGCCAGCGCACCTGCAAGACGCGAGAAGATGCCAGGATGATCGGCGAGCGCGAAACAGGCGCGTGTCGCGTCATGATCCGGGTCGGGCTTGATATCGATGCGGATCGCGTCGTCGGGGATGTCGCGCAAGAGCTTGGCAAAGACCCCATGGGTGTCGGTCGAGAGGCCCTGCCAATAGGGGCCGTAGTGGCGCGCGGTTTCCTTGCGGATATCCTTCGCTTCCCAGCCGGTCAGCCGTTCCCGCAGGCCGCGTTTGGCCTCATTCAGCCGCTTGTCGCGGTTGACGGTTTCCAGCCCCGCTTCCAGCGCATCGGTGGTTTCGGCGTAAAGCCTGCGCAGCAGCATGGCCTTCCAGTTGTTCCAGGTATTGGGGCCGACGCCGCGGATGTCGCAGACCGTCAACACTGTCAAAAGGTCGAGCCGCTTGCGCGTCTTCACCACCTTGGCGAAATCCCTGACCGTGCGCGGGTCCGCGATATCGCGTTTCTGCGCCATATCGGACATGAAGAGGTGATAGCGCACCAGCCATTCCACGGTTTCGCATTCCTCGGCATTCAGCCCCAGACGGGGGGCCACCTTGCGGGCTATCTGGGCGCCGAGGATCGAATGATCCTCGGGCCGGCCCTTGCCGATATCGTGCAGAAGAAGGGCGACATAAAGCACACGCCGGTTCACCCCCTCTTCAAGAATAGAAGACGAGAGGGGCAGTTCCTCGATCAACTCCTTGCGTTCGATCTGGGCAAGGGTCGAGATAGTCTGGATCGTATGCTCGTCCACCGTGTAGCTGTGATAGACGTTGAACTGCATCATCGCGACGATGGGTTCAAATTCCGGGATGAAGGCGGACAGCACGCCCAGTTCATTCATCCGGCGCAAAGCGCGTTCGGGATTGCCGTGCTTCAGGAGAAGATCAAGGAATATCCGCGCCGCCTCGCGGTCCTCGCGCATGCCGTCGTCGATCATGTCGAGATGCGCCGTCACCAGCCGCATCGCTTCGGGATGGATCAGCTTGCCGGTGCGCAGTCCTTCCTCAAAGAGCCTGAGAAGGTTCAGCTTGTCTTTCAGAAACGCTTTCTGATCGACGACATTGACCCGCCCCCGATCAACGCGAAAGCCTTCGCGGGTCTTGCGGCGGCTGCGGCGCAGAAGGCCCGCGAGCATCGCCTCTTTCTTGACGTGGCGTTCCTCCAGCGCGGTCAGGAAGACGCGGGTCAGCTCGCCGACATGGGTCGCGTGGCGGAAATAGTCCTGCATGAAATGCTCGACCGCGCGGCGCCCACCCACGTCGCTGTAGCCCATGCGGGCCGCCACTTCGACCTGAAGGTCGAAGGTCAGCTGATCCTGCGCGCGTTTGGCGATCAGGTGCAGATGGCAGCGCACCGCCCAGAGGAAATCCTCGGCCGCCGCGAAGGTCTGGTATTCCTCGCGCGTCAGAAGCCCCTGATCGACCAGTTCAGCCGCCTGCCGCACCGCATGGATGTACTTGCCAATCCAGTAGAGCGTCTGCAGATCGCGCAGGCCGCCCTTACCCTCCTTGACGTTCGGCTCCAGCACGTAACGCTGGCCACCCTGCCGCTTGTGGCGCTCGGCCCGTTCGGCCAGCTTGGCCTCGATGAACTCTGTGCTGGTGCCCTTGAACAGCTCGTTCCTCAGCTTGTCGCGCAGCTTGATGGCCAGGTCGTGATGACCGCAGATGAAGCGGCGCTCCAGCAGGGCGGTGCGGATCGTGTAGTCCTCACGCCCAAGCCGCAGGCAATCCCTCACGGTGCGGCTGGCGTGACCAACCTTCAGCCGCAGGTCCCAAAGGATGTAGAGCATGGATTCAATCACGCTCTCGGCCCAGGCGGTCATCTTGTAGGGGGTGAGGAACAACAGGTCGATGTCGGATTGCGGCGCCATCTCGGCCCGGCCATACCCGCCAACCGCCATCACCGCCAGATGCTCTCCCTCGGTCGGGTTGGCACGGGGGTGCAGAACCTCGCTCACCAGAGTGAAGACCACCTGCACCATGGCATCGGTCAGCGCCGCATGGGCATTGACCGTCGCACGCGCCGCACGCGGATGCGCGGCAAAGTCATCTGCAATGGCTGCAACAACCTCGCGCCGCGCATCGGTCAGCGCCTGAACGATCAGGGCGCGCTGGGCGCGTGTATCCTCAGCCTCGGCAAGACCCGGACGCAGAGCATCCTGGAAATTCCCGGTGTCGAACAGGGGATGTGCGCCGATTTCGGCGGGAACCGCGACAGTCGGCCCGCGATGGGCCGGTTCAGAACCCGGCGCCACTGAAGCTTCTCGGGGCGGATTCGATTACAGCCATCTGCGCGTTGCGGACCTGCGCGATGGCAAGCCCGCGTTCATTGGTGCCGTCAGCACGCAGGCGGAAAATGCCGTTCACGCCGACATATCCAGCGCCCTGGGTAAGCGACGCCGCAGAAAACGCATCCGAACGGCCCTGTTTGGCCAGCGCACCGATTGCCGCGATCCCGTCATAGGCAAGCCCCGCGATCGGATGCGGCACGTCGCCATAGGCAGCGGTATAGCGCGACTGGAATTGGGCCTGAAGCGCCGGATCAGGCAGAGCGAACCAACCGCCCTGAACCCCGGGCATGGCCAGCGTAGCCGTGGGAATGTCCCAGCGGGTGAGGCCAATAAACTGGGTTTCGCTTGCCCGAAGACCGGATTCGGGCAGAAGCTGCGCCAGAAGCGGCAGCGCGCCTGCCGTGTCGGCAGTGAAAAACACCGCATCAGAGGCCGTCGCCTTGGCGGCACCGGCGATCTTCGGGGCGGCATCGATCACACCCTGCTGCGAGAAGGCATAGGTCTCGGCCCCGGTTATCGTGGCGCCGGAGCGTGAAGCAGCGGCTTCGATGGCGCGTTTGCCGAGCGCGCCCGACGGATTCTGGTCATAAACGACCATGATCCGCCCCTTGCCATTGCGCGCGGCATAGGACACCAGCCGGTTGGCAGTGTTCTGAAAGGTGGCCCCGAGCACAAAGACATTGCCACCGGCAATGTCGGTGTTGTTGGAGAACGAGAGGACATTGACGCCTGAGTCGCGCACCGCAAGACCAGCGGCATTGGCGGCCTCGGCATAGACGGGACCGAGGATGATCTTTGCGCCTTCATCGACGGCCTTCTGGGCCATCGCAGCCGAGGTCGCAGGATCGGACCCGGCATTGTAGACACGCAGGTCGACCTGTACGCCCTGAAGATCGGCAATCGCCAGATCGGCCGCCTGTTTCAGATTGCGCGCCAGCACCTCATCGCCCGAATTACCGCTGCCGCCGGGCAGAATCAGCGCCACCTGCACCGGCGCACCGGGGTCAAGCGCGGGCCCGCGGCTGGAAGGGGATGGCACACAGGCAGCAACTGTAAGACTTGCGGCAAGCAAAGCGGCACGGGTCAACGCCTTGCGGCGGCTGGTGAAAACGGCGAACATGGTACGATCCTTGGCTCGGGCACGGGGCAATGGAAACGCAGGCGAGACTAAGCCCTCTCAGGCGCGAAGTAAACGTATCAGCAGGAAGGACGGCGATGAGCGGCCAAAGGCACCCCCTCGGCCCCGGATTGTATTTCATCGCCACGCCGATCGGGGCGGCGCGCGACATCACTTTGCGCGCCCTCGACATTCTGACCAGCGCCGATGTCATTGCGGCCGAGGATACGCGCAGCCTGCGCCATCTGATGGATATTCATGGCGTAGCGCTCGGCGACCGGCCGCTTCTGGCCTATCACGACCATAACGGAGAGCGGGTGCGCCCCCGTATTCTGGCGGCTTTGGCCGAGGGGAAATCGGTGGCCTATGCCTCCGAGGCGGGGACGCCTCTGGTCGCCGATCCGGGCTTTCAGCTTGGCCGCGCGGTGATTGCGGCAGGCCACCAGGTCATCTCGGCCCCCGGCCCTTCGGCGGTTCTGGCGGCACTGACAGTGTCGGGCCTGCCCTCGGACCGGTTCCTGTTCGCTGGGTTTGCGCCGTCGTCCGGGTCGCAGCGGCGGAACTGGCTGAAGGACATGGCGACGATTCCGGCGACGCTCATCCTCTACGAATCGCCAAAACGTCTTCAGGCTTTGTTAACCGACCTTGGCGCAGTCTTCGGGGCAGAGCGGCAGGCGGCGATCTGCCGCGAACTGACCAAGAAGTTCGAAGAGGTCACGCGCGGGACGATTGCGGACCTGATCGCGGCCTACGACGGGCGCTCGGTCAAAGGCGAGGTCGTGGTCGTCATCGACCGGGCGGGGGCGCAGGTCGCCGACCCGGCCGATATCGAGGCCGCGCTGAGGGAGGCGCTGGAATGCCATTCGGTGAAGGATGCGGCGGCGCTGGTGGCCGAGGCGATGGGCCTGCCCCGGCGGCAGGTCTACCAGACAGCGCTGAAACTCGGCGGAAACGGCTGACGGGGGCTATTGCCCATCACGGCGGGCGGGTGGCCGAGGAACAGGTCGAAGCCGTCTATCTGCGTTCGGGGCTGACCGTTGCGGCCCGACGCTGGCGCGGAGCAGCGGGTGAGATTGACCTGATATTGCGCGATGGCGCACAGTTGGTGTTCGTCGAGGTCAAGCGGGCCGAAACACATGCCATCGCCGCGGATCGGGTGTCGGACCGGCAGCGGCAGCGCATCCTCGCCGCAGCGTCGGAATTTGTGGCCACGGAACCCGGTGGGCAGGACAGCGAGATGCGTTTTGACGTGGCTCTGGTCGACGGTCAGGGGCGGATCGAGATCGTCGGGAATGCTCTGGGCCCCTGATCGCGGATTGCATCCGGCGCCCGGCTCGGCCATCAATCGCAACGGTTGAAGCAGAAAGGCCCGGCGCATGTCCCTGAAAGTCGCATTCCAGATGGACCCGATCGAAAGCGTCAATATCGACGCCGATTCGACCTTCCGCATCGCGCTTGAGGCGCAGGCACGGGGGCATGAGCTGTTTTATTACCCGCCGGGGCGGCTCAGCTACCGTGAGGGGCGCGTGCTGGCACGCGGCTGGCCCATCGAGGTCCGGCGCGAGAAGGGCAATCATGTCACGCTGGGGGAGGAAACCGAGGTCGATCTCGGCACGATGGATGTGGTCTGGCTGCGTCAGGATCCGCCCTTTGACATGGGTTATATCACCACGACGCATCTTCTCGATATGATCCACCCGAAGACGCTGGTGGTGAACGACCCTTTCTGGGTGCGGAACTATCCCGAGAAGCTGCTGGTCCTGAGCTTCCCGCATCTGACTCCGCCAACGCTGATCGCGCGCGACCTGGAAACGATCCGCGCGTTCAAGACTGAACATGGCGACATCATCCTGAAGCCACTTTACGGCAATGGCGGCGCGGGGGTTTTCCGGCTGGATCCGAATGACCGCAACCTCGCTTCGCTGCACGAATTGTTCATGGGCATCAACCGCGAGCCGCTGATCGCGCAGAAATACGTGCCCGCAGTGGCGAAGGGCGACAAGCGGATCATCCTTGTCGACGGAGAGCCGGTCGGTGCGATCAACCGTGTGCCTGCAGAGGGTGAAACCCGGTCGAACATGCATGTCGGCGGGCGACCCGAGAAGATCGGTCTGACAGAACGTGACAAGGAAATCTGCGCGGCGATCGGACCGATCCTGCGCGAAAAGGGCCAGATCTTCGTCGGCATCGATGTGATTGGCGAGTGGCTGACCGAGATCAACGTGACCTCGCCCACCGGCATTCAGGAACTTGAGCGCTTTGACGGCACCAATGCTGCGGCGAAAATCTGGGAGGCGATCGAGGCAAAACGGGCGTGACACGAATTTTCTCCGAAAATTCGCCAATTTTTCGGAGAAAAATTGTACCCGTGCGCTGCTATCGTTGGGTCTGGACACTCAGCCGGTAACTGACGGCTTCTGCAACATGCGGTTTGCGCACCCCGTCTGAACTGTCGAGATCGGCGATGGTGCGCGCAACCCGCAGGATGCGGTGATAGCCGCGCGCCGACAGACCGAAGCGTTCGGCCACCTTGGCCAGCAGATCGCGCCCCTCGGCATCGGGGCTTGCCACCTCTTCCAGCAACCGGCCTTCGGCGTCGGCGTTGACACGGATATCGGGGCGGTCGGCAAATCTGGCCGTTTGCCGGTCGCGTGCGGCGGCGACACGGTCGGCGACAGCAGCCGAGGCTTCACCACCATCCGGCAGATCGAGATCAGTATAGGCCACGGGCGGCACCTCAACCCGCAGGTCGATCCGGTCCATCAGGGGCCCCGAGATACGCCCCAGATAATCCTCACCGCATTGTGGCACCCGGGCGCAGGAGCGGGCGGGGTCGGTCAGATAGCCGCATTTGCAGGGGTTTGCGGCCGCGACCAGAAGGAACCGACAGGGATAGCGGATATGGGCATTGGCGCGGGCCACCACGACCTCACCCGTCTCTATCGGCTGGCGCAAGGTTTCAAGCACCGCCCTGGGGAACTCGGGAAACTCGTCGAGAAAGAGGACACCGTTATGCGCCAGGCTGATCTCACCCGGCTTTGCCCCACGCCCACCGCCGACGATGGCGGCCATACTCGCCGTATGATGCGGCTCGCGGAAGGGCCGTATGCGACTGATCCCGCCTTCATCGAGAAGCCCGGACAGCGAATGGATCATCGAGGTTTCCAGCGCCTCAACAGCCGAGAGCGGCGGCAGGATGCCGGGCATCCTTGCGGCCAGCATCGATTTGCCAGAACCGGGCGTGCCGACCATCAACAGATGATGCCGCCCCGCCGCCGCGATCTCCAGCGCCCGCTTGGCGCGTTCCTGCCCTTTCACATCGCTGAGATCGCGGAAGGATTCATCGCGGCTCACCTCGCCCGGCGAAGCAGGCGTGATCGGCGACTGACCAGTATAGTGACGCAGAACATCCGCCAGTGTCCCGGCCGCGATCACGGACGTCGCGCCGACCCAGGCGGCCTCGGGCCCGCAGGCCTTGGGGCAGAGGAGAATTCGTTCCTCCTCAGCCGCCGCCATCGCAGCGGGCAGCGCACCGATCACCGGCACGAGCCGACCGTCGAGCGACAACTCCCCGAGCGCCACCGTCGCCTCGACCTCTTCGCGCGGCAGGATATCGATGGCGGCCAAGAGCGCCAATGCGATAGGCAGGTCGAAATGCGAGCCTTCCTTGGGCAGGTCCGCAGGCGACAGATTCACCGTGATCCGTTTCGAGGGCAGAGCGATCGACATAGCGGTCAGTGCCGCCCGCACCCGGTCGCGCGCCTCGCTGACCGCCTTGTCGGGCAGGCCGACGACGGCGAAGGCGGGCATCCCGGCCGAGACCGAACATTGCACTTCAACGATGCG
>NZ_JBARVQ010000514.1:0-7053 GCF_049646345.1 Albidovulum sp.
GACCGCACCCATGCCATCGTCCTTGTCACGCCGAACAATCCCGGCGGCGTCGAATATCCGGCGGAAATCCTTCGCGCCTTCTACGATCTGGCCAAATCACGGGGCATCGCGCTGATCGTCGATGAGACTTACCGCGATTTCGACGCCCGCACCGGCGCGCCACATGACCTTTTCACCGATCCCGATTGGCGCGGCACGCTCATCCATCTTTATTCCTTCTCCAAGGCCTACCGGCTGACCGGCCACCGGGTTGGTGCCATTGTTGCTGATGCCGGACGGTTGAGCGAGGCAGAGAAGTTCCTTGACTGCGTTGCGATCTGCCCCAGCCAGCTGGGCCAGATCGGCGCGCTTTGGGGCATGCGGAACCTGTCGCAATGGGTGGCGGGCGAGCGCGATGAAATTCTGGCCCGGCGCCGGGCGATGGAGGCCGGGTTCACCCGTCTGCCCGGCTGGACTCTGATGGGCTGCGGCGCCTTCTTCGCCTATGCCGCGCATCCCCATCCCCTGCCCGCACCCGAACTGGCCAAGCGGCTGGTGCGCGAGGCGGGTATACTGCTTCTGCCCGGCACCATGTTCCGCCCGGCTGACGATCCGCGCGGGGCAACCGAAGTGCGGATCGCCTTTGCCAATATCGGCGTGGACGGGATCGACGAGATGATCAGGCGGCTGGCGGCGTGGACCGCCTGACCGGTCAGGCCGCCCCACCCACTCTAACCTGCCCCCCATTCGCAAGCCGATGGAAGCGTGGCGCGATCACAGTCAGGGCAACGGCCGCACCACCGGCAAGCGCCAGCGCATAGAGCGCCATGAAACCCTCAAATCCAAGCGGCCCGGCCAGCGGCTTGGCCACGCCGATGAACGTCGCGAAAAGCCAGGAAACTGACGAAACCGCGCCCTGCAGGCTCGCCAGCAGCGCCACGGCCCGGCTGCGCAGGTGCTGCCCCGCCAGCAACGGAAACAGCAGGGCATGCATCAGCGCGCCGTTCAGCACCAGAACACATATGACGGCCAGCTTGGCCATCAGCTTGGGTCGCGCCACTATTTCGGCAGGATCAAAGCCGGTGTCGATCCAGATCACCGACGCACCGGACAGGAACAGGACCGCAAGCGCTCCACTAACGCCACGGGCCGTCGCGTGCAGGTCATGCAGGTCAAGCCGGGGGGTCGAAAGAAACCGCAGGTCTTCCCGCATGACCAGATACAGGGCCACCGAAAACCCCATGAGATGCGTGAGAATAAGGAGGACGCGAAAGACTTCTATCATGGCAATACCTGTTTTTTGAGTATTTTAGTCAGTTATATTTCCGCACCCGCCCCGTCAAGCGACCCGTCCATGCTGTGACGAGCCTTGCCCCGCCCGTCCCACTGGCCTAAACACCGTCAGAACTGGTCTTTCGAAAGGGATGCCCCCATGTCGAGCCCCCTGCGCAAGAAGCGCGGCAATACGATCATCTGGATCCTTATGGGGATGCTGATCCTTGGCCTTGGCGGCTTTGGGGCCACGAATTTCGGTGGCTCGGTACGGTCCCTGGGTTCGGTCGGCGACCGCGAGATCGATCTGCGCGATTATGCCCGCACGCTGAACCGGGAAATCGCCGCGATGTCGGCACAGATTGGCCAGCCGGTCAGTTTCGCCCAGGCCCAGGCTTTCGGCATTGACCGCTCGGTTCAGGCCCGTCTCATCGCCTCGGCGGCGCTTGAGAACGAGGCGGAAAAGATCGGCCTTTCGGTGGGCGATGCCGCGGTGCGCGAGCGCATTCTGGAAATCCCGGCTTTCGACGGTCTCGACGGCAATTTCGACCGTGACGCCTATGCGCTGACCCTTCGGCAAGAGGGGCTGAGCGAGAACGAGTTCGAGGCTAAGCTGCGCGATGAAGTGGCGCGGACCCTGCTGCAGGGCGCTGTTCTGGGCGGCGCGGTGGCCCCCGAAAGCTTTGTGAATGAGGTCGCCGCCTGGCTGCATGAAACCCGCAGCTTCTCGCTGGCCGAGCTTGTGGCCTTTGACCTGCCGGATGCGGTTCCGGCACCGACAGAGGAAGAAATCACAGCCTACTACGACGCGAACCCCGCCGCCTTCACCGCCCTTGAGGCGCGGCAGATTAGCTATGTCTGGCTTTCGCCCGAGATGTTGACGGATGAGGTCACGCTGGACGAGGCCGCCCTGCGCGCGGTCTATGACGAGCGGATCGACGATTATGTCACGCCCGAACAGCGGCTGGTGGAACGTCTGGTCTATCCTGATGAGGCTGCCGCGACGGCGGCCAAGGCGCGCTATGTCGCCGGGGAGGCCACGTTCGAGGCATTGGCGGCGGAGCGCGGTCTGAGCCTTGCCGATATCGATCTTGGCGAACAATCGAAGGCCGATCTTGGTGCGGCGGGCGACGCTGTCTTTGCGCTGGACGCGCCGGGTGTTGTCGGCCCGATTGCCTCGGATCTTGGTCCGGCGCTTTATGCCATGAACGGCATTCTCGACGCTCGCGAAGTGACTTTTGAAGAGGCCCGCGACGATCTGGCCGCCGAGGCATCCGCCGACCGCGCCCGCCGTCTGGTCGCTGACCGCAGCGACGGGATCGAGGATCTGCTGGCCAGCGGTGCCACGCTGGAAGAGGTGGCGCACGAGACCGGCATGGAACTGGGGCAGATCGCGGTCACGACCGATACCGACGACGGCATTGCCGCCTATCCGGCCTTCCGCGATGCCGCGGCAGCGGCGACGGCCGAGGATTTCCCCGCGCTCGCATCGCTCGACGATGGCGGTGTCTTCGCCCTGCGCCTTGACCGGGTGGACCCGCCTGCTGTGCGCCCGCTGGACGAGGTGCGCGATGCTGTTGTCGAAGGTTGGACGACCGCCGAAACCCATAGCCGTCTGCTGGCCCTGGCCGAGACGCTGAAGACCCGGATCGAAGGCGGCAAAGCGCTTGAAGCGACCGGTGTGATCGCGACCCGCTACCAGGATTTTGCGCGCGACGGTTTCATCGCCGACACGCCGGCCCAGGTCGTGGAAGAGGTGTTTGCCCTGACACAGGGCGGCGCCACCATAGTCGATGCGGGCGGCAAGGTCTTTGTCACGGCCCTGACCGGCATCACCCCGGCCGATGCGGCAGCGGACGATACGACCCGCACCAGCACAGCCCTTTCGGCGCAGGTCGGGCAGGCGATGAGCGAGGACATGTTCCAGCTTTTCACCCAATCGATCGAGACCGAAGCAGGCGTCACGCTGGACAACGCCGCGCTGAACGCCGTCCACGCACAGATGAACTGAAGGCGGACCCCGTGGCGATGATCCCCGCATTCGACGCGTTTGAGGCCGGATGGGCCGAGGGCCGCAATCAGCTGGTCTATACACGGCTGGCCGCCGATCTCGACACGCCGGTCTCGCTGATGCTGAAACTCGCCGAGGCACAGCCGATGAGCTTCATGCTCGAATCGGTGACCGGCGGCGAGGTGCGCGGGCGGTATTCGGTAGTCGGGCTGAAGCCGGATGTTGTGTGGGATTGTCGCGGGACCCAAAGCCGCATCAACCGGCAGGCGCGCTTTGACACGGATGCGTTCGAAGCGCTGGAGGGCCACCCGCTTGACACGCTGCGCGCCCTGATCGCAGAAAGCCGGATCGACATGCCCGAGGGCATTCCGGCCATCGCAGCGGGACTGTTCGGCTATCTCGGCTATGACATGATCCGGCTGGTAGAGCATCTGCCGAACGTCAACCCCGACCCGATCGGGGTGCCGGACGCCACTTTGATGCGGCCGACGATCATCGCGGTTCTCGATGCCGTTAAAAGTGAGGTGACGGTCTGCTCCCCAGCCTGGATCGGGTCCGGCCTGTCCGCCCGTGCGGCCTACGCGCAGGCGGCCGAACGGGTGATGGATGCGGTCCGCGATCTGGAGCGGACCCCGGCGGGCGAAACCCGCTCGCTCGGCGATGCCGCGCATCTGGGTGAGATGAAGTCGAACTTCACGCCCGAGGGATACCGCGCCGCGGTCGAGACGGCCAAGAACTATATCCGCGCAGGCGACATCTTTCAGGTTGTCCCGTCGCAGCGCTGGACCGCCGATTTTACCCTGCCGCCCTTCGCGCTCTACCGCTCGCTGCGGCGCACCAACCCCTCGCCCTTTCTGACCTTCTTCAATTTCAGCTCGTTCCATATCGTCGGGGCCAGCCCCGAGATTCTGGTGCGTCTGCGCGATGACGAAGTGACGGTGCGCCCCGTCGCAGGCACCCGCCCGCGCGGCGCGACACCGGATGAGGACCGGGCGCTGGAGGCCGACCTCATGGCCGACAAAAAGGAACTGGCCGAGCATCTGATGCTGCTGGACCTCGGCCGCAACGATGTGGGTCGGGTTGCCAAGGTCGGCAGCGTGCATCCGACCGAGAAATTCATCGTCGAACGTTATTCCCACGTCATGCATATCGTCTCGAACGTGGTGGGCGAGATCCGCGAGGATGAGGACGCGCTGTCAGCCCTGCTCGCGGGCCTGCCCGCAGGCACCGTTTCCGGCGCACCGAAAGTGCGGGCGATGGAGATCATCGACGAGCTTGAGCCGGAAAAACGCGGCATCTATGGTGGCGGCGTCGGCTATTTCGCCGCCAATGGCGAGATGGATATGTGCATCGCTCTGCGCACAGCCGTGGTGAAGGATGAAAAACTCTACATCCAGGCCGGTGGCGGTGTCGTCTATGACAGCGACCCGGAGGCTGAGTTCCAGGAGACCGTGAACAAATCCCGCGCGCTGAAAGCTGCCGCCGAGGATGCGGGGCTGTTCGTCCGGGGTGGCAATTCCTGAGCCAAGGCGTCTTGCGCCGAACGCGAAACGCCTTGGCGAATGGTCGGGCTACTTATTCTTCGGCCGGAACCATCAGGGCGGAAACCGGCGCGACCAGCGTGTCTTTCGCACCCGATATCGTCCAGTCGCTCAGCGCAGCCACCGCTTCCGGGCTTGCCTCTGCCACGACCAGAACCTGCCCGGTCTGCGCTGCCTCGAAAGCGGCACGGTCCAGATAGCGCCGCATGGTCAGGCGCGATTCCCCGCGCGCATCAAGCTGGCGATAGACGACCGCATTCGGCACGTCCTTGCTTTCTGCCGCCTGCCGCGCCGGGTTCAGGCCCCGGTCATAGGTCACCAGCCCACGCCCGTCCGAGGCAAGCAGCGCCACCACATGTTGCGCCATACGCCGGTCGCTCTGGAACGGGGCGTCGGGCGCACCGATGATCGCCACCGCGTCAGGCAAAGCCTGCGTAAAGGCCTGATAGCTGACCTCCAGATCCGACGCCGTGGCGCCGGCGGGCAGTTCGGGCACCAAAATCGCGATCTCAATGCCTGCGGCACGAAGGGCGGCAGCCCGTTCAACCGCGTCGGCCCGGGTCGGGTCGATGGCCACGGTGACCGGCTGTGAAATCCCGGCAAGCGCTTCGGCCGACACCCCGCCCGATGCCGGGTCGGTCAGGACCACGCCGATCAACGGCAGGGCATCGGGATTGTCGATCGCCACCGCGCGGCGCTGAAAAGCGGAAATCTCTCCGATTTCAGGTGTGATTTCGGTTTCGACGACGGGTACTTCGGCGGTATCGCCACTGATGCTAGGCAAACGGTTGATCTTCACGCCGGGAACCGAATTCGAAAATCCGGTCTGCGGCCCGGTATCAGAGCCTATGCGCGGCTGCAGGCCGACGCCGATGATCACCGGCTTCTGCTCATCCTCGGCCCCAGCCTCCGGCAAGGGTTCCTCTCCGGCCTCTGCTTCCTCTTCCGGCGCCATTTCAGGCTCCGGGTCTATGACTGGCGCGGCCTCGGCCACCTGTTCTTCTTCTGGCTCCGGTTCGACGGCGGGAAGCGCTTCGGGTTGCGCATTTCGCGCCACTTCAGAGGCGGGGATCTCGGGCAAGGATTCCGGTTCGGGCACAAGCGCCAATGCCGCATCTGACGCAGCGCCCTGCCCCAGTTCCGGCGCTTCGGCCTCTCCCTGGGGTGGTACGGGAACCGATTGCTCGGCAGCGGGGACTTCGGCCAGGGCTTCCGGCGCGGTCGTGTCCGGTGCTGGGATCGCCTCGGGCGCGGCGGACTGGCTTTCCGGCGCTTCGGCGGGTGTCACTTCGGGCAGGTCTGGCGCGGTTTCGGCGGCCGGGGCCTCGACCACCGGGGCGTCCATGCTTTCCGGTGCCGCCTCGGCCGCAGGCGCGACCGGGTCTTCATCCGGCCGCTCGCGGGTGAATTCGGACCCGGCGGGCGCTTCAACCACCGGCGCTTCGGGCTGGGCATCAGCCGGATCAGCGGCCATTGCCAGCTCGGTCTCTGGCTCTGGCGCGGCCATCCCGGCCGGTTCCGCCTCAGCGACGGCCTCTGGCTCAACCTCGGCCTCGGGCTCTGCCATTTCGGCGGGTGCAACCTCAGCGGCCGCCTCAGGTTCGGGCTCCGGGCTCGTCACCGTCTCGGGCGCGGCCACAGCCACCTCCCCCGCTTCCGGTGTGCTCGGCTCCGATCCGGACGCGTCTGCATCGCTGCTTGCCGTGACCGCCTCAGGTGCCGATCCCGAATCCCGCAACGGCGGCGCCATCAGCGAAACCACTGAAAGACCCGCCACACTGACCAGAGATCCGGCCAGCAACCCCAAAAATAGACCTTTGCCCACGTCTGCCTCCGACGCCTCAATCCTGCGGTCCGGGGCGCATCTTGCCTTGACCCCGCCGGACTGCTCTGACCATGTATAGCCCGACACGCGGGCGCGATCACCCCCCGATTGCACCTGCAATCCGCGAAGGTGCCCTTATGTTGCTACTGATCGATAATTACGACAGCTTTACGTACAATCTCGTGCATTATCTGGGCGAATTGGGCGCCGATGTCGTCGTCCACCGCAATGACGCGCTGAATGTGCAAGAGGCGATGGCACTGAAACCCTCGGCCATCGTGCTGTCGCCCGGCCCCTGCACCCCCGATCAGGCGGGCATCTGCCTGGCCATGACCGAAGCGGCGGCCGAAACGAACACTCCGCTTTTGGGCGTGTGCCTCGGCCATCAGACCATCGGTCAGGTCTTCGGCGGCAAGGTCATCCGC
>NZ_JBARVQ010000515.1:0-1983 GCF_049646345.1 Albidovulum sp.
CGCAAAGCCCCTCTGTCCTCATGCGATGCGCGCGGCCTCCAAAGCGCCAGCCCGGCGGAACGGGCAGGCGCTCGCCCGGCGCGCTTCGCGCTTGATTCCGGGCAAAGGGGGCGTCGCGGATGTCGGCAAAGCCCCGAAAGCGGTTGCATCCTGATGCAGATTGGGACTTCAAATAAAAAGGCCGCGGCGGAGGAGGGATCCGCGCGGCCTTCTTTTGCGTCAGTGCCGGCCGGCTCAGAAAGCCGATGCTGCGGTTGCTGCAATCGAGAAGGTCAGAGACAGGCAACCGATGGCAAAGACCGTCCAGTGGACAGCGCGTGTCAGCTTCTCGCTTGTCGCCATCTGAATGATTCTTTCGGTCATGGTCCTGCATCCCAGTGGTTGTTATGCTGGGATTGATTGTGCGGCCAATTGGGGCGCAATTAGGGTCAAGTCAGGACGATGGGCAGGCATTTCCGGACCAATTTGACGACCTGACGCGATGGCGGAAAGGACAGGGCCACCCCTCTGCCGGTCTGGCGGTCGGGCCCTAAGCCCGGCCACATTTGTTCAAAAGGCCGATCCGGCGGCCAGCCGGTCGCGCACAAGACCGTTGATCCGGTTGACCGGCGTCGCGGTTGCATGGCCGGAATGGCAATCGCGGACCAAAGCCTCGGCCGCGGCCTGCAAGGGGGCGTCGTGGGCCGAAAGAGCCAATCCGGAAAGAAAACGCGCGATGTAGTCGAGCGTCTGTTCATCGGCATTGTCATTCAGAATGTCGGCCGCATGGGCAAGATCATCGCGCAGGGCAAGCGGGTCTGGTGTGATCAGGTCAATTTCGGGGCCGGGAACCGCTGCAATGAGCCGCCCGGTTGGCAGCGCGCCGAGGATCATCCGCTGGAAGGCTGAAAGGCTTTCGATCGGTTTGGGCAGGAAGGCATCAGCGCCCGCCTCCAACGCGGCCCCTTCGGCCGAAGCATCGCCCGAGGTCGCCAGCAGGACCGGCACCCTTGGGCTATGCGTGGAGATGTCGCGGATCAGGTCGAGCCCGGACCCGTCCGGCAGCCCCAGATCGACAATCAGCGCGGTCGGCCGGTAGGACCGAAGGTGACGGCGGGCGGATGCCAGGCAATCGGCCCGCCGGATTCGTGCGCCCGAGCGCAGGCACATGAGGCGCATCGCCTCGCAGGCGAAACGGCTGTCTTCGACCACCAGCACGGTCAGACCCTGAAGCGGCCGCACGGCCGTAGGTTCGCGCGCTGAAATAAAGTCGCTGAGATCGTCCGTCATATCCGCCTCCTCTCGGGTGTTGCCGGGTTTGGACCGAGTAAGACAGGCAATGCCTAACAGGCGGTAAATCAGCGCAGGCCCCCGCGATGACTTGCGCGATGCTGCCTTGGGCACCATAAGGCTGGAAAGGACCACGCCCTCCGGAGGAACGCATGATCGGACGTCTCAACCATGTCGCTATCGCGGTGCCGGATCTTGAGGCCGCCGCCGCGCAGTACCGCGATACATTGGGTGCCAAGGTCGGCGCGCCGCAGGATGAGCCGGATCATGGTGTCACGGTGATTTTCATCGAATTGCCGAACACCAAGATCGAGCTTCTCTATCCCTTGGGTGAAAACTCGCCCATCGCCGGTTTTCTGGAAAAGAACCCCTCGGGGGGGATCCATCACATCTGCTACGAGGTCGAGGATATTCTGGCGGCCCGCGAGCGGCTGAAGGATCAGGGCGCAAGGGTGCTGGGGACGGGGGAGCCGAAGATCGGTGCCCATGGCAAGCCGGTCCTGTTTCTGCATCCGAAGGATTTCAATGGTTGCCTGGTGGAACTGGAGCAGGTCTGATGAACCTTACAGGTGGAATTGTCCTTTTCGCGGTCATCTGGTTTCTGGTGTTGTTCATCGCGCTGCAGATCCGGCCGAAAAGCCAGGCCGAGGCGGGTGAAGTGGTGCCGGGCACGCCTGCCGGTGCGCCTGCGAATGTGCAGATGAAACGCAAGGT
>NZ_JBARVQ010000516.1:0-2921 GCF_049646345.1 Albidovulum sp.
GTTCCACCCTTGAACCGCATCCGGGGCTGCCCCGCCAGCCGGTAGAGCAAGGGCAACACCGTCCCCGGCGATCGCGGCCCCATCGCCCCGCCAAGGGTCGCGTCCATCGCCAGCGCCCCGGCCAGAGGACCATCGCCGATCTCGTCACTCAGAACGTCCCAGATGTTCGACAGGATGATGCGCAAAAGGTCCTGCATATCCGCCTTACCCAGCCACCGGATACTCAGGCCAAGCCCGGCGAGCGTCATCAACTCACCCATGCCCCCGTCGCGTAGCCTTGGTGGCGTCTTCGCCATCAAGGGCGCCAACGCCCCCGCCTGCCGGACAAGCCGCGCATGCAACCCGGCATAGGCCACCGCCGTTCCGGCATCGACCCCCGTGACCACCCCGCCTATGATGCGGACAGGCTCGCCTGCCCCCAAGGCGACGGTGGTCAGCGGGCGCCTCGGCCGCAAGCCATGGCGCTCCAACCCCAGCCCCTTGACCACGGCAGGGCTCAATCCGGTCGGCAAATGGGCCACCGGTACCGCCCCGGACAAAAGCCCTCCGGCAGCCTCCCGCGCCTCCAGCACCAGAACCTTTTTCCCGGCTGCCCCAAGCCGCGCAGCCGCGATCAACCCGTTATGTCCCGCACCGATGACAACCGCATCCCAGCTCATGCCGCGGCCCCCATGTTGATCTTGCGGCCAAGGTCGCGCAACACCTCACGCGCCGCATTCGCCCCCGGCGCGCCCATGACCCCGCCGCCCGGATGGGTCGACGATCCGCACATGTAAAGCCCCCTGATCGGCGAGCGATACTGCGCCCAGCCGGGCACCGGACGGTTGAAGAGCAACTGGTCGAAGGTCAGCTCGCCCTGAAAGATATTGCCCTCGCTCAGACCGACCTCGCGTTCGATATCAGCAGGGCTCCGCACTTCCTTGTGCGCGATCAGATCGGCGAAACCGGGGGCATGGCGGGTGACCTTTTCGATCACCGTTCTGGCAAAGGCCTCGCGCTTGGCGTCATCCCAGGGCCCGTCGGCCAGGTCATAGGGCGCGTATTGCACAAAGATCGTGGCATAATGCTTGCCCGGCGGCGCCATGGTCGGATCGATCTGGGTCGGGATCAGGAAATCCATGTAAGGGCTTGCGGACCAGCGCCCTTCCTTCCAGTCGTCATAGGCGCGCTCGATCTCTTCCATATCGTCGATGAAATGCAGATCACCGCGCAGGAACCGCGCATCCTTCGGCGCGGCGGTGAAATCCGGCATCGCATCCAGCGCGATATTCAGCTTGGCCGAAGAGCCCCGGAACCGGTAGCGGCGCACACCCTTCAGGAACGCCTCGGGCAGTTCCTTTGCGTCGGTATGCTCAAGGAAGGTCCGCCGCACATCCATGCCCGAAATAACGGTATCGGCATGAAATTCATCGCCGTTTTCCAGCGCAACACCCGTCACGCGGCCATTCGTCACCAGAAACCGCTCCACCCCCGATCCGGCCCGGATCTCGCCGCCCGAGGCCTGAAAGCTTGCCGCCATAGCCCGCGTGATCGCGCCCATGCCGCCACGCGCAAAACCCCAGGCACCGATGGAGCCGTCAACCTCGCCCATGTAGTGATGCAACAGCACATAGGCCGTGCCCGGCGAATAGGGGCCAAGCCCGGTGCCGATGATGCCAGCCCCGGCGATATGCGCCTTCACCAGATCGCTGGTCAGATACTGGTCGAGAAATTCCGCAATCGACATGGTCCAGAAGCGCACCGTCTCGGCCATATCGCGCTCGCCCAGATCGTGGAAGCGCTTGCCGATATAAAGCAATTCGGCCAGATCGCGCGGCCTGAACGAGGTCGGATCGGGGGCTGTGCGCAGCAATAAGGGCTTTATGAAGCGGCATTGCTTCATCACCGCCCGGGCAAACCGATCATAGTTGTCGGCCTCAGCCGGATCGAGCCGCATCAATTCGCGCCGCAAAGCGTCATGATCCGAGGAATAGTTGAAATACTCACCCGTCGAACTGAATGTAGCCCCGCTTTCATATGGGATCACCTGCAAACCGAACTTCGGCAGCTCCAGCGCCCGGATGATCTCGGGCCGCAGAAGCGAACAGACATAGGAACAGTTGGAATAGGTCCAGCCCGGCGTCAGTTCGCGACTGACAGCCGCACCACCGATATAGTCGTTCTTCTCGACGACCAGCACCTTCAGCCCGGCACGCGCCAGAAAACAGGCCGTCGTCAGCCCGTTATGGCCAGACCCCGCAATAATGGCATCGTATGTCACAACCCGCCTCCCCTTACGCTCGGCCACAGGGTAGATTTTTCTGAGCGTTCAGTCAAAATTATTATTGAGCATACGCTCAGAAAATTGACGCCGGGCCAGCGCAGCCCTATGGTCGCACCAGAAGGCAGGCGCAGATGAACAAATCGGTTTCCCCCACCAGTCAAAGGATGCAGGCGCGCATCATCGAAGCGACGGTCGCAACCGTGGCTGACCGGGGGCTTTCGGGCACAACCCTTGCCCATGTCGCAGCGCGCGCGGGCGTGTCGCAGGGCGTGTTGGTCTTTCACTTCAAATCAAAGGACGGGCTTCTTGCCGAAACCCTGATCCGCCTCTCAGCCGAATACCGCGATATCTGGCAGGCCTCGCTTGCCACCACCGACCCGCTCGACCGGATCATCGGCCTCATCCTCGCCGATTTCAGCCCTGAGGTCTGTACAACTGAAAAACTCGCCCTCTGGTTCGCATTCTGGGGCGAGGCCGGCGCACAGCCCCTCTACAACCGTATCTGCGAAGAGGCCGAGCGCACGCGCTACGCGGCGATGATCACCACCTGCCGGGCGCTGGTGGACAGATATGGCGGCCCCGACCCTGCGCTGCTTGCCGACAGCATCGATGCGATGACCGACGGGCTCTGGCTGCAGCTTCACATCAACCGCAAAAC
>NZ_JBARVQ010000517.1:0-6341 GCF_049646345.1 Albidovulum sp.
CTCGCCCGGGGCCCGGCGCGGGTTCCCCGCGCCGAAAGAGCGGTGCCCGCGCTGCCTTCGGCGAAGGTATTTGGGCCAAGATGAAAGAGGTCAGAGGCAGGCGAGGAGGCGCGTCGCCTCGTCATGAATATCGGCCAGTACGGTACGGTCCTCGCCGGGGTAGAAGCGGGCGCGGGTGGCGGTGGCCATTGCGCGCGGCGTTTCAATGAGGATGCGGGGCCCGATCTTTTCGCATTCGGCCTGCCAGCTGCGGGCGAGCGCGATCTGGGCCGCCTTGGTGGCGCCGTAGCTGGCGAAGAACTTTTCGCCGCCGCGCGGGTCGTCGAGGAATAGCGCCGTGCCTTGGGTGGCGCGCAAAAGGGGTTCGAGCATCGGGATCAGCGAGGCGGTGGCGCGCAGGTTGCAGGCGACCGACTTGTCGAAGTCCTTCGGGTCGAGATGGCCCGCAGGCGAAAGCGGCGCGGCATGGATCGCGGCATGGACCCAGAGGTCGAGCCTGCCCCAGCGTTCGGCGATGGAGCCTGCG
This sequence comes from Albidovulum sp., assembly GCF_049646345.1. Classification (GTDB taxonomy): domain Bacteria; phylum Pseudomonadota; class Alphaproteobacteria; order Rhodobacterales; family Rhodobacteraceae; genus Albidovulum. The sequence goes on from NZ_JBARVQ010000517.1 coordinate 527, forward strand.
AGATGGGCCATGGCCTTGTCATCGGTGATGTCCATCGGCGCGAGCGTGGCGCTGCCGCCTGCTGCCTGGATGCGGTCGTCAAGCTCTTCCAGCCCGCCCACGGTGCGGGCGGTGGCAAGCACGTGCCAGCCCTTTTCGGCAAGCGCGGCGGCCATGGCGAAGCCCAGCCCGCGCGAGGCACCGGTGACAAGGGCGAGTTTGGTCTGTGATACGTCGGTCATGTCGCCCCTTTCGCATTGCCTGCATGGCATTTCAACAGAAGAGATTGACTTGTCGCTGCGCTGCCGCGAAATTGCGGCGCAAATTGACCCAGAGGAAGGATGTCACTGATGACCCTCGCCAAGGCCCTTGCGCCGTCGCAATCACTTCTGACCCGTGCGCTCATGGTGGTGGGCGGATCATTGTTCATCGCCATCGCCGCGCAGCTTTCGGTGCCGATGCTGCCGGTGCCGATGACCTTGCAGACGCTCGCGATCCTGCTTGTCGGTCTGACCTTCGGCGCGCGGATGGGCGCGCTGACGGTTCTCGCCTATCTCGGCGAAGGCGCGATGGGCCTGCCGGTCTTCGCCAATGGCGGCAATGGCGCGGCCTTTTTCGGCCCGACCGGCGGCTTTCTCGTGGGGTTTGTCCTGATGGCGGCCATCGTCGGCTATGCCGCTGATCGTGGCGTGAAAGGCCTTGTCGGAACCGCCGCCGTGGCTCTGCTCGCCTCGGCGCTTCTCTACATCCCGGGCGTCGCCTGGGCGATGTCTCTGGCCGAGGTCGCCGGGATCGACACCGCGAAATGGGGTGCGGACAGCTTCGGCATGATCTGGCAGTACTACATGGCGCCCTTCCTGATCGGCGATGCCGTCAAGGCGGTAATCGCGGCGCTGGTGGTTACCGGGGCCTGGGCCGCGCTGAAGGGCCGCAAGGCCTGATCTTCAGGCCTTGCCTGACAAATGGCTTAAACGCCGCCCCTTGGGGCGGCGTTTTCCGTTGGATCAGGTCTGGTCTTCGTGGAGGCGGGCAAGGGCGGCTTCGCACATGCCGTAAGGCTCCCATTCGCAGCCCTGACAGAGCGTCCGGAGGCTGCCCGGCGGGACATTTTTGCGGATACGGGCCTTTGCCTCGCCCCATGTGAGCTGCTCACGTGGTTCCAGCTTCAGCGCGGCGGCATGGGCGCGGTCGAGCACCTTGATCTTGGGCTCATTGGTGCAAAGCCGACCCCGGCGCTTGGGGCAGGGGGCACAGATATCGTCGGTGGCCCCTGTCACCTCGATATTCGTCGCGTCGCCGCCATCGGCGCGCAACCGCCCCATGACGATGGCACTCATGTTCGCGGTGAAGTCGTCGGAATAACCCTTGCCCTCAAACCCGAGCGAGCAGAGGAAATGGTGCGGGCGGTAGCGGATCGTGTCAGGCATGGATCAAAGCTTGTCCAGAAAGTCCGTCTGATCCTTCGGAGCGCGCCGTACCGCTGAAGGACTGGCGAGTGGCCGCGCAAGCGGTGGAAGGTCTGCAAAACTATTGTGCCCGTATACTTGGGAACAAGATACGGTTTTACCGTCCGCCCAACCCCCAAGCCAATCTGCAAGCGTCATGCTTGTTCGGAATATCGCGGACTTGACCGAATTGCGTTTGTTCCAGAGATTGGGTTCCCAGATCAGGACTTCGTCGAGTTTTGTACCGATGCAAGCGTACATTGCACAGCCTAGAGGGCTGACGGGCAGGACGCCCTTGGGCCAAAAACACCTATCTCTCTTAGCTTCTTCGGAACGCCAAAACCGATAGAGATCATCCGCAGTTTGTGAAAGGTCATCGGTGAAGCCGCCCTCCCCTAATCCCATCAGCCCGTAGCCCGGGCCGAATCCACCATTTCCGACCTCAACGTAAAGCTGGACGAGCAGATCGGGCAGTCGAAACCCCAGACGGTGTTCGACCGCCTCGCTATTTGCGGCCAAGAAAGGGGCGGCTGGTGGTGGCGGTGGGCCGTTGAGGTGCATCTCATATCCCGGAACGCGACCTTTTATGTTTTCGATCAGTTCATCATGTACCGGAAGCGGATGTGTCACTCCGCAGCCTTCATCGCGAACCCCTTGGCGATCTGGTCCGAGGGCGCGACCGGGTATTCGCCCGAGAAGCAGGCGTCGCAATATTGCGGGCAGGTCTTGTTGCGGCCTTCGGCCTCGCCCGCGGCGCGGTAGAGGCCGTCGAGCGAGATGAACTTCAGGCTGTCCACCCCGATCCAGTCGCGAATCTCGTCCTCGCTCATCGTCGCGGCGAGAAGCTTTTCCCGCTCGGGCGTATCGACGCCGTAAAAGCAGGGCCAGGCGGTGGGGGGGGATGCGATACGGAAATGGACCTCGGCGGCACCTGCCTCCAGGATCATCTCTCGGATCTTGATAGAGGTCGTACCGCGCACGACCGAATCGTCGACCAGAATCACGCGTTTGCCCCGGATCAGCGCGCGGTTGACGTTCAGTTTCAACCTGACGCCCATATTGCGAATCTGCTCGGTCGGCTCAATGAAAGTGCGGCCCATATACTGGTTGCGGATGATCCCCATCGCGTAAGGAATGCCCGATTGCTGGCTGAACCCGATCGCCGCCGGGGTGCCGCTGTCGGGCACCGGGCAGACCAGATCGGCCTCGACCGGGCTTTCCTTGGCCAGTTCCACGCCAATTTGGCGGCGGGTCTCATAGACCGAGCGGCCGCCGAGGATGCTGTCAGGCCGCGAGAAATACACATGTTCGAAGATGCAGAACCGCGATTTCGACGGGCCGAAGGGGCGCGAGCTTTCGACCTTGCCCCTGGAGATGACGACCATTTCGCCGGGCTCGATCTCGCGCACGAACTCGGCGCCGATGATGTCGAGCCCGCAGGTCTCGGACGAGAGCGCATAACCTTCGTCACCGATCTTGCCGAGGACAAGGGGCCGGACGCCGAGGGAATCGCGCACGCCGATCAGCTTGGTCCGGGTCATGGCGATGACGGAAAACGCGCCTTCGACCGCGCGCAGTGCATCCTTCATCCGTTCGGGGATGTTCTTCTGGATCGAACGGGCCATCAGATGGATGATGCATTCGCTGTCGGATGAGGACTGGAAGATCGAGCCGCGCTCGATCAGATCCTTGCGCAGCTGGGTCGCATTGGTGATGTTGCCATTATGGGCAATCGCGCAGCCGCCCATGGAAAACTCGCCGAAGAAGGGCTGCACGTCGCGGATTGCGGTCGCGCCCTTCGATCCGGCGGTGGAATAACGGACATGCCCGATGGCAAGAGAGCCGGGCAGGGTCGCCATCACGTCTGCCTTGGTGAAGTTGTCGCGCACATAGCCGAAGCGGCGGGCATTGTTGAAGCCGGTCTCGGGGTCATAGGCGACGATGCCGCCCGCCTCTTGTCCGCGATGTTGCAGCGCATGCATGCCGAGGGCGACGAAATTCGCGGCATCGGTGACGCCGATCACGCCAAAGACGCCACACTCCTCCTTCAACTTGTCGTCGTCAAAGGGGTGGCTCAGGAATGGGCGCATGGGCCGTGTCTCCGAATCCGGGGCAGTGGAACGTGCCCCCATTTAGAGACATGGCGCGCTCATGTCACGCCCATGTCACCCGTTAAATTCGGCAAGACCGGGATTTGTGACCGTCCCGGTCAGTTGGCGGTGGTGGTGCCCGTCGTATCGGTCGTGGTCGGTGCGCCGCATTCGCCGACCAACTGCTGGTAGCGGTCGAGGATCCAGCGCGGTGCGTCTTCGGGCATCTCTTCGTTCAGACGCTCTTCGACAGAGGCGAAGACAACGGCCGAACGCGACTTGTCGACCACAGGTACGGTCGCATCAGTCAGAACCCGGTTGTAGACCACGAAGGCCACGGCGACGAGGAGGATGCCGCGCAGCACGCCGAACAGGAAACCAAGCCCCTGATCGAGCCCGCCAAGCGCCGAGCGTTGCACAGCCGAGGAAAAGAGCGGCGTGAAGATCGACATCACGATCAGTGCGACCGCGAAGACACCGGCAAAGGCCGCGATGATCGAAAGTTCGCAGCTGTCGCCCAGGAACTTGTCCAGAACCGGGATCTGCTGGATCAGCGGTTCGGCTTGCGGTGCGAAGATGAACGCAACGACAGCAGCGGCGACCCAGCCGGCAATGGCCAAGACTTCGCGCACGAAACCGCGGCCATAGGCGAGGATCGCCGAGACCAGAATGATGACCGCCACAATGGCGTCAACGATGGTGAAACCTTCCATGCCCTCGCTCCTTGCTCAGCCTGCCGCGAACATGTCGCCGACAAACGTTGTGAGATCGGGCATCTTTCGTACCCGCATCCCGCTGCCCCCGGTGATCTTGCTTCTCTCTGGCGCGATCGCCTGTGAGAAACCAAGTTTTTCCGCTTCTTTCAACCTGTTTTCCGATTGTCCTACAGGACGCAGGTCTCCGGAAAGGCTGATTTCGCCGAAAATCACCATATCTGGCGGAAGTGCAACATCTTCGCGCGCCGACAAAAGCGCTGCCGCGACCGCCAGATCGGCGGCGGGTTCCGAGACGCGCATGCCGCCCGCGACGTTCAGAAAGACGTCGTGACCGGCAAAGGGGATGCCGCAGCGTGCCTCCAGAACCGCGAGAATGGTCGACAGGCGCCCGCTGTCGAGCCCGACAACGGTGCGGCGCGGTGTGCCCAAGGGCGAGGGCGCAACAAGTGCCTGTATTTCGGTCAGGACCGGTCTTGTCCCCTCGATCCCGGCAAAGACCGCCGAGCCGGGGCTGGCCTGCCCCCGGTCCGAGAGGAAGAGGGCAGAGGGGTTCGCCACCTCGGCCAGCCCGCCGCCGGTCATCTCGAAAACGCCGATCTCATCGGCCGGGCCGAAGCGGTTCTTGACCGCGCGCAGGATGCGGAACTGGTGGCCGCGCTCGCCTTCGAAATAAAGCACCGTGTCGACCATGTGTTCGACCACGCGGGGGCCTGCGATCTGGCCTTCCTTGGTGACGTGGCCGACAAGGATGATCGAGGTGCCGCGTTTTTTGGCGAAACTTACCAGCTCGTGGCAGGCGGCGCGGACCTGGGAGACGGAACCCGGGGCGCTTTCGACATTGTCGGCCCACATGGTCTGGATCGAATCGATGATCGCAAGGTCAGGCCGGACCGCATCAAGCGTCGTCAGGATGTCGCGCAGGCTGGTTTCTGCGGCCAGTTGCACCGGCGCATCTGCCAGCCCCAGCCTTTGGGCCCGCATCCTGACCTGGGCCGAGGCTTCCTCGCCCGAGACATAGAGGCAGGAGAGGCCACGCCGGGCAAAGCTGGCCGCCGCCTGCAACAGAAGCGTCGACTTGCCGATGCCGGGATCGCCGCCGACAAGGATGGCCGAGGAGGGGACAAGACCGCCACCAAGGACCCGGTCAAGCTCATCAACGCCGGACAATGAGCGTGGCGGTGGCGTTTCCTCGGTCGCGAGGGTTGTCAGTTCGATCTGCCGCCCCTTGGCCGCCCCGAGCGTTTTTGACGCCGGACCGGAGGACAGGGGGGTATCCTCGACAATCGAGTTCCACGCGCCGCAGCCATCGCAGCGCCCGGTCCACTTCTTGTGAACCGCGCCGCATTCCGTGCAGGAAAAAGAGGGGCCAGATTTTGCCATGCGCCTTACCTGCCCGAAGCTGTGCGGTTCGGCAAGGGGGAGGCGTGGGGCGTGTTGGGGGGGCGTTACCGGGACATTGCGGACATCCGCGACGCCCCCTTCGCCCGGGAACAAGCGCGAAGCGCGCCGGGCGAGCGCCTGCCCGTCCCGCCGGGCTGGCGCTTTGGCGGCCTCGCGCATCAAATGAGGTCAGAGGGGCTTTGCG
>NZ_JBARVQ010000518.1:0-20112 GCF_049646345.1 Albidovulum sp.
ATCGTCTATGGCTTCCTGACCCAGACCTCGATCCCGCGCCTGTTCCTTGCCGGGCTGGTCCCGGGCATCGCGCTGGCGCTGGCCTTCATCCTGATCACGGTCCTGATCTGTTCCTTGCGCCCCGCGCTTGGGGGACAACGCCGCGTCTTTACCTTGCCGCAGATGCTGCGCGCCCTGCTGGACCTGATCCCGATCATCCTGCTTTTCGGCATCATCATCGGCACGATCTATAAAGGTTGGGCCACGCCGACCGAGGCCGCCGCCGTCGGCGTTGCCGGAGCCTTCGGCATTGCCGCGCTCTTTGGTGGCATCAGCATCGCCATGCTGGTCGAGGCGATCCTCGGGACGGTCAAGATCACATCCATGATCATGCTTGTCATTCTCGGGGCGTCGTTTCTGAACTTCACGCTCGCCTCGGCCGGGATCGGGCGCGAATTGCAGGCATTTCTCGGCGGGCTGGGGCTCACGCCGCTCGCCTTCATGATGGTGATCGTGCTGATCTACATCGTGCTGGGGTTTTTCATCGAAACGCTGTCGCTGATGGTTGTCACCATCCCGATTGTCGTGCCGCTGGTGATCGAACAGGGCTATGATCCGATCTGGTTCGGTATCCTGATGATCGTCCTGATCGAGATGGCGCTGATCACGCCGCCGGTGGGGTTGAACCTTTATGTGGTTCAGGGCGCGCGCAAAGGTGGAAAGATGAGCGAGGTGATGCTCGGCACTCTGCCCTATATCGCCGCCATGCTGGCCATGGTGGCCGCGCTGATCGCCTTTCCCGGGATTGCCCTTTACCTGCCAGACGCGATGCAATGACAGTTCCCCCCGATCGCGATGGTCGCGTGTCCCTTTGGCCGCGCCTGTTTCCCCTTGGCAGCGACGGCCTGCTGGTCAGTTTCGCCGACCGGCTGAGTGAACCGGCCAACAGGGCCGCGCTTGCGTTCCGTGCGGCGGTGGATCGTGCTGGTTTGTCTGGCGTGGCGGAAACCGCGACCAGCCTCGCCTCGACCTATCTGCGGCTAGATCAGGCGCAAGCCGACCGCGCCGCCTTGATTGCCGACATCGAAGCACTTCTGGCCAGCCGCGACTGGTTCAGGGCGGCTTTGCCAGATAATCGGCGGCTATGGCGCATTCCCTGCCTGTTCGGCACCCCGCGCGCACCGCAACTGGCCGAGGCCGCCGCCGCGGCTGGCCTCTCACCCGAAAAGGCGGTGCAATCCATCGCGCAGACACGGCTCCGGGTGCAGACCATCGGCTTTGCGCCGGGTCAGCCCTATCTGGGCGAGCTGGCCCCGGACTGGGACATTCCGCGCCAGACGCAACTGACCGACCGTGTTCCCGTGGGCGCGCTTTGCGTGGCGATACGGCAGCTTGTGCTTTTTTCCGTCCCGACCCCGACCGGCTGGCGCCATATCGGCCAGACCGCATTCCGCGCCTTCCGACCCGATGCGGCGGACCCGTTCCCGCTTCGCCCCGGGGACGAGGTGGTTTTTGAACCCGTCAGCGCCGAAGACTACTCCGCCCTGGAGGCGGCCGGTCCGGATGGTGGCGCACGCTCAGTGCTGTTGCCATGAGGGCGCTGATCGTTCGCAGTGCCGGTCCGGGGTTGACCGTGCAGGACCTTGGACGCGAAAATCACCTTGGTTCCGGCCTGTCACGTGGCGGCGCCATGGACCGTCTGGCGCTGTACGAGGGTGCGGCACTTCTGCGCCAGAAGCCGGGGCTGGCAGCGCTGGAAATGGCCGGTTTCGGCGGTGTCTTCGAAGCCTCGGCCGATATGCGGATCGCTTTGACAGGCGCGCCCATGCGGGCCGAGATCGATGGCCGGGCCATCGCCTGGGCGGCGAGCCATCTGTTGCCCGAGGGCGCTAGGCTGTCGATCGGCCCGGCCATGCAGGGAAGCTACGGTTATCTGCATGTCGGTGGCGGTTTTGACACGCCATTCTGCCTCGGCTCCCGTTCGGCACATCTCGCAGGTGGCATCGGCGCGACCGTCGAAGCGGGCGACGCGTTGTCCGTCGCAGATGACCCGGATCCCGCAATTGTCGGTTTCGGCATTGATGCCGCCCCCCGTTTCGAGGGTGGCACAATCCGTGTGCTGGGTGGCCCGCAAACGCGGCTCTTTGCCCCGGCCGAACAGGCGCGCTTTGTGGCCGAGACCTTTCGCCGCGATGCGCGCGGCAACCGGATGGGCGCGCGGTTTCTGCCCCGCGGCGCGCCCTTCACGAGCGAGGCCGGGCTTTCGGTTCTGTCCGAAATGGTTGTGCCCGGCGACATCCAGATCACCGGCGACGGCACACCGTTCGTGTTGATGGCCGAATGCCAGACCACGGGCGGTTATCCGAGAATCGGAACCGTCCTGCAGGCCGATCTTCCCCGGGTGGCACAGGCGCGGCCCGGCGATGTCCTGCGCTTCGAATTCGTCGATCCCGACCGCGCCCAGACCATCGAAGCCGCGGCCTGCAAGGACTGGCAGGCCCAGCGCCTGCGCCGCCTGATCCGCCTGCCGGAAGAAATCCCTGATCTGCTCTCTTACCAGTTGATCAGCGGGGTCACTGCGGGCGACGACCTCGACCGGGTGGTATGATTGGACAATCGGGGCGATGGGCGCGCGGGTGTTTTGCCGGGCTACGAAGAACAGGAAACGCGCGCGCCCAAGCGCAAATCGCAGGTTTGCCATGGAACCCTTGCGAATCCTCGGCTAGTGTCGCGCCGCTTCACGGAGGAATGATGATGCCCGCTTATCGCTCTCGCACCACGACCCACGGACGCAACATGGCCGGCGCGCGCGGCCTTTGGCGCGCGACGGGGATGACGGACAGTGATTGGAACAAGCCGATCATCGCCATCGTCAACTCGTTCACCCAGTTCGTGCCGGGCCATGTGCATCTGAAGGACCTTGGCCAGATGGTCGCGCGTGAGGTGGAAGCCGCTGGCGGTGTCGCCAAGGAATTCAACACCATCGCGGTCGATGATGGCATCGCGATGGGCCATGACGGCATGCTCTATTCGCTGCCCTCGCGCGAGGTGATCGCAGACAGCGTCGAATACATGGTCAATGCCCATTGCGCTGACGCGATGGTCTGCATCTCCAACTGCGACAAGATCACGCCGGGCATGCTGATGGCGGCCATGCGGCTGAATATCCCGGCGATCTTCGTTTCCGGCGGACCGATGGAGGCGGGCAAGATCAGCCCCGACGTGATCGATCATGACCTCGATCTGGTCGATGCGATGATCGTTGCCGCCGATGACAGCTACACCGACGAGCAGGTGCTGGAGATCGAAAAGGCCGCCTGTCCGACCTGCGGGTCATGCTCGGGCATGTTCACCGCCAATTCGATGAACTGTCTGGCCGAGGCTTTGGGGCTTGCGCTGCCCGGCAACGGGTCGATGCTGGCCACCCATGCCGACCGCAAGGCTTTGTTCCTGCAAGCGGGCCGCACCATCGTCGAAGTGGCGCGGCGGCATTACGAGGTGGAGGACAAGGGTCTTCTGCCGCGCGATATCGCGACGTTCGAGGCGTTCGAGAACGCGATGAGCCTTGATATCGCCATGGGTGGGTCGACCAATACTGTCCTGCACCTTCTGGCCATCGCCCATGAGGGCGGGGTGGATTTCACCATGGAGGATATCGACCGGCTCAGCCGCAAGGTGCCGGTCCTGTGCAAGGTCGCGCCTGCCAAGCAGGACGTGCATATGGAGGATGTCCACCGCGCGGGCGGTATCATGGGCATTCTGGGCGAGATGGGGCGCGCGGGTCTGCTGCATATGGATGCGCGCACGATCCATTCCGACACGATGGCCGAGGCGATCCAGAAATGGGATGTGGTCACCGCCAATGACGATGCGGTCGATACGTTCTATCGCGCCGCGCCGGGCGGCGTGCGGACGACACAGGCCTTTTCGACCCAGAACCGCTACAAGGAGCTGGACCGCGACCGCAAGGCGGGTGTGATCCGTGCGGCGGACCACGCCTTTTCCAAAGATGGCGGGCTGGCCGTCCTTTACGGCAATATCGCCGAGGAAGGCTGCATCGTGAAGACGGCGGGCGTCGACGACTCGATCCTGAAATTCACCGGCACAGCCCATATCTTCGAAAGTCAGGATGATGCGGTGCTGGGCATCCTCAACGGCAAGGTCAAGCCGGGCGAGGTCGTGCTGATCCGCTATGAAGGGCCGCGCGGGGGGCCCGGGATGCAGGAAATGCTCTACCCGACCTCCTATCTGAAATCGAAAGGGCTGGGGAAGGTCTGCGCGTTGGTCACCGATGGGCGCTTCTCGGGTGGTTCTTCGGGCCTCTGCATCGGCCATGTCTCACCCGAGGCGGCCGAGGGCGGCACGATCGGTCTGGTCGAACAGGGCGATACGATTGAAATCGACATCCCCAACCGCCGCATTCATCTGGCTGTCGATGACACGGTGCTGGCCGACCGCCGCAAGGCACGTGACGCCAAGGGCTGGCAGCCCGACGCCCCGCGCAAGCGCAAGGTCTCGACCGCGCTCCGTGCCTATGCCGCGCTGACCACCAGCGCCTCCAAGGGCGCAGTGCGTAAAATCTGACGCCAAAGGCAGGGGCATCCCATGGATATCCGCTCGATCTTCATGGGGCTGGCCTTTGCCTTCATGTGGTCTTCGGCCTTCACTTCGGCGCGGATGATCGTGGCGGATGCGCCGCCGCTGACGGCGCTCAGCCTGCGCTTCCTGATCTCGGGGCTGATTGGCGTCGCCATTGCCCGGGCACTGGGCCAAAGCTGGACGCTCAGCCGCAATCAGTGGCGGTCGGTGGCGATCTTCGGTCTTTGCCAGAACGCGCTCTATCTGGGTCTGAATTTCGTCGCCATGCAGTGGATCGAGGCCTCGCTGGCGGCGATTATCGCCTCCACCATGCCGCTGCTGGTGGCGCTTCTCGGCTGGCTCTTCATGGGGCAGAAGGTGCGACCTTTGGGCATTGCCGGGCTGATCGCTGGCGTGATCGGGGTCGCGATCATCATGGGGTCGCGCTTTTCGGGTGGGGTCAGCATTCCCGGTCTGATCTTCTGCGGCATCGGCGCGCTGGCGCTGGCGGTTGCAACGCTGACCGTGCGCGGGACCTCGTCAAAGGGCAATGTCCTGATGATCGTGGGCCTTCAGATGTTCGTCGGCGCGGGCATACTGGCCGTGGCCGCGCTTCTGACCGAAAGCTGGCAGGTCAACTGGACCCCGCGCCTTGGCCTTGCCTTCGCCTATACGACGCTGGTGCCGGGCCTGATCGCGACATGGGTCTGGTTCCGGCTGGTGGAGCGGATCGGCGCGGTCCGGGCCGCGACCTACCACTTCCTCAACCCGTTCTTCGGCGTGGCCGTGGCCGCGCTGCTGCTTGCCGAAAAGATCGGACTGGCCGATATCGTCGGGGTCGTCATTGTCGCGGCGGGCATCCTTGCGGTGCAACTGTCCAAGCAAAGCGTCGGTCCAACCGGTTGACCGGATTGCTCACCACTCGGGCGGCGGCACGCTGAGTTCGCTGGCCAGATCGGCGAGGTAACGGCGCATGCGCGTGACGCGCAATTCGGCCAGTTGACGCCCCGTGGCGGTCAGGAAGGTCTTCGGCAATTGCATCAGCTTCACCGCGAAATGATCGAGCGCCCAGCGTTGATCGTCAGGATTGCGGTCCACCGCGAACGGATCTTCAGGATTGAAAAGCGGCCTGCCCAGCGCGCCGGACACCGCGAAGCACCGCGCAATGCCAATCGCGCCCAAAGCCTCCAGCCGGTCGGCATCGCGCAATATGCGGGCCTCGGCCGTCTGCGGCTCCACCCCGCCCGAAAAGCTGTGCGCCTCGATCGCATGGCGGGCCTGGGCGATTTCCTTTGCCGGGATGTCGAGGGCTTCCATCACCGGACCTGCTGCCTGTGCCGACATCGTCGCGGCGCGCGACCGCTTTGGATGGTCCTTGGGAAAGGTTACAAGGTCATGCAGATAAGCCGCGCACAGCAGCGCGCGGGATCGTTCGACCCCCTCGCCATGGGCGATGGTGCTGGCATTGGCCCAGACCCTGTCGGCATGGGCCAGGTCATGGGCACTGTCCTGCCCATCCGCCATCTGCGACAGGGCCGCGCGCAGTGCCTGACGGAGCGGGTCGAGGCTCATGCCGGACCAATCGGGCCGCGAATGCCGCCGGTCTGACCGCGATCAAGCAGAAGATGGTCAAGGATCACCGAGGCCATCATCGCCTCGCCCACCGGTACGGCGCGGATGCCGACGCAAGGATCGTGACGGCCCTTGGTGATGATCTCGGCCTCGTCCCCCGCAAGGGTGATCGTCTTGCGCGGGGTGAGGATCGAGGAGGTCGGCTTGACTGCAAAGCGCACGACCACATCCTGCCCGGTCGAAATGCCGCCCAGAATGCCGCCCGCATGGTTCGAGCTGAAGCGTGGGCGCCCGTCATTGCCCATGAAGATCTCGTCGGCATTCTCGACCCCGGTCAGTTCGGCCGCCGCCATGCCCGCGCCGATCTCCACCCCCTTGACCGCGTTGATCGACATCATCGCCGCGGCCAGATCGGTGTCGAGCTTGGCATAGATCGGCGCGCCGAGCCCCGCGGGCACGCCGGAGGCCACGACTTCCACCACCGCACCGACCGAGTTGCCGGATTTGCGCAATTCATCAAGATGTCCGGCCCAGATCGCCGCCGCCGTGGCATCGGGACACCAGAACGGGTTCTGCTCCGCCTCTGCAATATCGAACCGGTCGCGGTCAGCCTTCAGCCGCCCCATCTGCACCATGTAGCCGGTGATACGCACCTCCGGCGCGAGCAGCTTCAGCGCCTCGCGCGCGACTCCGCCCGCCGCCACCCGCGCCGCCGTCTCACGCGCCGAGGATCGTCCGCCGCCGCGTGGATCGCGCAGCCCGTATTTCTGGTGATAGGTGATGTCGGCATGGCCGGGCCGGAACTTCTGCGCGATATCGCCGTAGTCCTTCGACCGCTGGTCGGTGTTCTCGATCATCAGCTGAATGGGAGTGCCCGTCGTGTGGCCCTCAAAGACACCCGAGAGAATACGTACCTCATCCGGTTCCCGCCGCTGCGTCGTGTATTTGTTCTGACCGGGCTTCCGGCGGTCGAGCCAATGCTGCAACATCGCCTCTTTCAGCGGAACCCCGGGCGGGCAGCCATCGACCGTTGCGCCAAGCGCGGGCCCGTGGCTTTCGCCCCAGGTCGTGACACGGAACAGATGACCGTAGGTATTCAGGCTCATGGGCGGCTCCTTTGCCCTAGCGGCATACCGAAGCGCGCGGCCGCACTCAAGCCTTCCCTCATCCCTTCCACTTGGTCCAGATATCCAGCCCGTCGCTGGCGTGTAAGAATGGTTGCGGGCGGGAGTTCGTAAATATCCAGATGCGAAGACATCGTCTCCGGGCCTGAGCCCCGCCCGCGACTGTCATCGTACAATACAAACGCACTGGATATTTCGATCAGGTGGAAGCGGGAAGGTATTGCCATATCCCGACGTCAGACGTGATCGCAGCAGCGCCATCGGATGGCTGCGCAGGGTAAGGCGCATGGCGGCGTAATCCTCGACCACATGCTCGCCCTCGCTCATTTCGGCGAAGATGATGGCGGGTTCCACGACCCCCTCTCCGTCCATGTCCCCGGCAAAAAGCGGCAGCGGTTTTGCGGGCGACACGGCCCGCGCCGCCCAGAGCGCGTCGCGGCGGGCGAGGCCGAGCGCGGCGAAGGCATCGGCCTCGGCCAGCAGCGTCAGCACGCCGGTATCGACCCCGGCGCGGCGCCAGACATCCTCAACCGCGCGGTAGCCATTGCCGCGCGCCTCTTCGATCCAAATGCCTTCTTCCTCGGAAATCCCCCGGATCTGGCGGAAGCCAAGCCGGAGCGCGAGCGTGCCGTCGGCGCGCTTTTCCATCCGGTTGTCCCATTCGCTGGCATTGATGCAGACCGGCAGGACGGTGACCCCGTGGTCGCGCGCGTCGCGCACGATCTGGGCCGGGGCGTAAAAGCCCATCGGCTGGGAATTGAGGAGCGCGCAGGCGAAGATGCCGGGATGGTGGTGTTTCAGCCAGGCCGAGGCATAGACCAGAAGCGCGAAACTCGCCGCATGGCTTTCGGGAAAGCCGTAGCTGCCGAAGCCCTCGATCTGGGAAAAGCAGCGGGCAGAAAAGTCGTCGTCATAGCCGTTCGCGCGCATCCCTTCCATGAACCGGTCGTGAAACTCGCTGACATTGCCGTGTTTCTTGAAGGTCGCGAGCGAGCGGCGCAGGCGGTCGGCCTCTTCGGGGCTGAACCCGGCGCCAATGATGGCAATCTGCATCGCCTGTTCCTGAAACAAGGGCACGCCGAGGGTCTTGCCCAGAACCTCGCCCAGCGCGTCCGAGGGGAAGGTCACGCTTTCCAGTCCGTTCCGCCGCCGGATGAAGGGATGCACCATGTCGCCCTGAATCGGTCCCGGCCGGATGATCGCGACCTGAATGACGAGGTCGTAGAACTTCCGCGGCTTCATTCGCGGCAGGAAGTTCATCTGCGCCCGGCTTTCGACCTGGAAGATGCCGATCGAATCGGCCTCGCACAGCATGTCGTAGACCGCCGGGTCCTCGGGCGGCAGGGTGGCGAGCGTGAAGCGGGTCTTGTGATGCGTGCTGAGCAGGTCGAAGGCCTTGCGAATGCACGACAGCATGCCAAGCCCCAGCACGTCAACCTTGAGGATACCAAGCGCGTCGATATCGTCCTTGTCCCAGGGGATGACAGTGCGGTTTTCCATCGTCGCGTTTTCGACCGGCACCAGTTCATCGAGCCGTCCTTCGGTCATGATGAAACCGCCGACATGCTGCGAGAGGTGGCGGGGGAAGCCCTGAATTTCCGAGATGAGCGACAGCGTCTTCATCATCCGCCGGTCGGCGGGATCAAGGCCGATCTCGCGCAGCCGCTCTGCCGAGACCTCGCCGCCGCCCCAGCCCCAGATCTGGCTCGACATGGCCGAGAGCGTGTCGTCGGAAAGCCCCATGGCGCGGCCCACCTCGCGCGCGGCGCGCTTGCCGCGATAATGGATGACCGTGGCGCAAAGGCCGGCGCGGTGGCGGCCGTATTTTTCGTAGATATGCTGGATCACCTCCTCGCGCCGTTCATGTTCGAAATCGACGTCGATATCGGGGGGTTCGTCGCGCGCCTCCGATACAAAACGCTCGAAAACCATCGTGCCGACCTCGGGGCTGACCGAGGTGACGCCGAGCGCGTAGCAGACCACCGAATTGGCGGCCGAGCCACGGCCCTGACAGAGGATGCCCTTGTCGCGGGCAAAGGCCACGACATCACGGACGGTCAGGAAGTAAGGCTCATATTTCAGCCGGGCGATCAGGGCGAGTTCGTGATCGGCCATCTTGCGGACTTTTTCGGGCACACCTTGCGGGTAGCGCCAGTTCAGGCCGTCGCGGGTCAGCCGCGTCAGCCGGGCCGTAGGATCCTCGCCTGCAGAGATTTCCGACGGGTATTCGTAACGCAGCTCATCCAGTGAGAAGGTCAGGCGTCCGGTAATCTCACCCGTGCGGTGAACCGCCGCCTCATGGCCCTTGAAGATCTTCAGCATCTCCGCTTGCGACCGCAGGCGTTGTTCGGCATGGATCATTGCAGCGCGGCCAAGGTCGTCGACCCGCACTCCGTTGCGGATCGCGGTCAGGACATCGGCCAAGGGGCGGCGGGCGGCCTTGTGCATGAGGGGACGGGCCGAGGCGATGGTGGGAAGGCCAAGCTGGTCAGCCAGTGCCGCCAGCCGGTCGAAGCGGTTGCGGTCGCGGCCGTCGTAACAGGGCGCCATCAGCAGCGAGAGATGATCCCGGCCAAGGCGGCGCGCCAGCCGTTCCACCTGCGGCACCCATCCGCCCGCGCCGCCCTCGGGCGGGGTCACCTGTCGCACGGTTTCATCCGGCGGGTGGAGGAGCAGATCCATCCCCGCGCCCCAATCCATGAGGTCATCGCCCCCCAGATAGCATTCCCCCTTGGGCGCCCGAAGGCGGCCCGTCGAGATCAGCCGGCAAAGCCGCCCCCATCCGCTGCGATCCTGCGGCAGGGCGGTGACGGTGAAGCCATCCGTCAGCCGGATCAGTGCTGCGGGGATAAGGCGTGGGGATGTGCCCGTCTTGCGCCGGATCTCCCGCGCCTCGACATGGGCGCGGACGATCCCCGCAACCGAATTCAGATCGGCGATGGCCAATGCGTTCTGACCAAGCCCCACCACCCCGTCCATCAACTCCTCGGGGTGCGAAGCCCCGGTGAGGAAGGTGAAATTCGACGTTGCGGAAAGCTCAATGAACATGCGGCGGCCCTGACTGTCGCCCAAGTATATTCATGATTTGTTCTCATGACGAGTCGTGTCTGCGTGGCCGGTTTCCGACGAGGTGGCGCTATCTGCGGTTCAGCATCGCGAGCCGGATCAGGGCCCGCTCCATCACGGCCATAGCGGGCGCGCGGGATGAGGAGCGGAGCGTCAGGTCGGTATCGGTCAGAAGGCCGACCGCCGTTTCCAGCCGGTGCATCCCCCAGCTCTGCGCCTGGCGCAGCATCCTGTCGCGGCGGGGGCCGAAAACGGGGGGGCGCATGCGGGCGATGCCTTCGGCCGGGCCGCCCGGGGCGGAGGCCGCCACATGCAGGGTCCGGAAATGGCGCATCGCGGCGATGGAAAGGGTCACGGGGTTCACGCCCTGACCCTCAAGCCGCCGCATCAGGGGGCCGATATCGCCCGCCCGCGCCTCGGCAGCGGCATGGAGGATATCGTCCACCTCAGCCTCGATTGTCGCGGGCGCGCAGGCGGCGACATCGGCGGGGGTCAGGGGGGTCGCATCGCCAAACTTGTAGAGTGCGACCTTTTCCACCGTCTGGCGGAAATCGCCGGGGTCAAGATCGCGGGCGAGCGCCAGAAGATCGGTCATCGCCTCGCGCCCGATCTCTTTCAGGCCCGCCTTGCCCAGCACCGCCTCGATCTCTTCGCGGCTGGGCGGATCGTCGTAGATGCCGGCGGCATAGGCGTTCGGGTGATCCTCGAACGCCTTTTTCAGGGCGGATGACTTGTTCAGTGATCCGGCGGTCACGATCAGCATCGCGTCGCCCGGTTTCCAGTCGGCCAGGGCGGCTTTCAGGACCGGGGCGAGCCCGTCTGTCGCATCCTCGACAAAGGCGACCCGCTGGCCGGGAAAGAAGCCTTGCGCCTTCAAGGCATCGGCAACCAGTGCGGGGTCCTTGCGCAGATCGCCGCCCGGAATGCGGGTCAGACGCATTTCGGCCTCGCCCTCGGGTCCGATCAGGGCGGCGATGACCTCTTGCCGCTTCAGCGCCACGCGCATCGCATCCATGCCGAAAATCAACAGGCCCGCGCGGTCAGGTTCGGGCCCAGCGAAGAACCGGGTCGCTGCTGCGCCGGAAAGCTTCACGGCTGGTTCCACTCCGCCGATGTAGCGATAAGCTGAGTAACAAGCTGGTCGGCAAGGATACGCATCAGACGGGTGCGGGCGTCGGCCTCGGAAGCCGCAGCCGCCACCGAGGTGCCAAAGGCGGAATAGGCGGTGAAGGACGAGACCTTGCCGGAACTCAGCGCCTTGCCGTTTTGCGCCCCGTGCAGCGTGTAGGACAGCGTCCCGATCAGCTGATAGCGGTTGGTCCGGTTGGTCCGGCTGATCGCCTGTCCCTCTTCGGTGACGCTGACCCGGTAAGACAGCCGGTACTTCGCGGTCGAGGGGCGACCAAGCCGTTCTTCAAGCCGTTCGACCAGATCGAACTGGTCCTTGTTTGAGGGTGCATCGATCTCAACCCGGCCCAGCAATCCCGACGCGGCCCCGCCCGGCCCGTAGGCTGGTGCAAAGCCGCAGGCGGCCAGCGGCAGGGCTGCCGCAAGTGTCAGGAAGGTTCTGCGATCAGATGACGACATTGACGATGCGCCCCGGCACGACGATGAGCTTCCTGACCGGCTGACCGGCAAGGAATTTGACGACAGCTTCGTCGGCCAGCACGATCTTTTCAACCTCGGATGCGGGCATATCCTTTGGAACGCTGATTTCCGCGCGGCGCTTGCCGTTGATCTGAATGGGCAGGGTGACGGTGTCATCGACCAGCATCGCCGGATCGGGTTTGGGCCAGGGCGCTTGCGCGATCAGCCCTTCGCCGCCCTGATGGGCCCAGATATCCTCGGCCAGATGCGGGGTCATCGGCGACATGAGCTGCGCCAGCACCATGATCGCCTGCCGCTGCACCGGCTTGGAGGCATCGGATTTCTGGATCGCGTTGGCGAATTCGTAAAGCTTGGCGATGGCCTTGTTGAAGGCAAAGCCCTCGATCGTCTGGGTCACGTCATGCACCGCCCGGTGCATGGCGCGGATCAGATCCTCATCCCCCGTGCCGGGTTTGCCGTCGGGCAGCGAAGCGATCCGGTCACAAAGGGTCCAGACCCGGTTCAGGTGCTTGTGGGCCGCTTCGGCCCCGGCGGCGGTCCATTCCACGTCCCGCTCCGGAGGGCTGTCGGACATGACGAACCAGCGCGCGGTATCGGCGCCGTAGCGGGCGATGATGTCCATCGGGTCGACGACGTTTTTCTTCGACTTCGACATCTTGATGACCGGACCAACCTCGACCGGTGTGCCATCGGCGAGTGTCGCACCATCGGCGGAGCGGGTTACGTCATCCGGTGTATGCCAGACCGGGCGGCCGTCGCGCCCCCGCGTCGCATAGGTCTCATGCGTGACCATGCCTTGGGTGAAAAGCGCGTCGAAGGGCTCGGTCGCCTTTTTCGGCAGGTGGCCGCAGATATGCATCGCCCGGGCGAAGAAGCGCGAATAGAGAAGGTGCAGGATCGCATGTTCGATTCCACCGATATACTGGTCGACATTCATCCAGTACTCGGCATCTTCGGCAATCGTCGGGGTCTTGGCATGCGGTGCGGTGAAGCGGGCGAAGTACCAGGACGAATCGACGAAAGTGTCCATGGTGTCGGTTTCACGCTTCGCGGGCGCGCCGCATTTCGGGCAAGGTACATCCCGCCAGGTCGGGTGGCGGTCAAGGGGATTGCCCGGCTGGTCAAAGCTGACGTCATAGGGCAGTTCGACTGGCAGGTTTTCCTTCTTCTCGGCCACCACGCCGCAAGCCTCGCAGTGGACGACCGGAATCGGGCAGCCCCAATAGCGCTGGCGGCTGACGCCCCAGTCGCGCAGGCGGTAATTGGTGACACCCCGGCCGACGCCTTTGCCTTCGCAGAAGGAAATCGCGGCATCGACGGCGGCTTCACCGGTCTGAACCTCATCCCCCGCGAAGCCGCGCACATAACGGACGCGTTCGGACTTCATCGGCACATAGGCCTCGGTCAGCGCTGCCTCTTCCGCCCCTTCGGCCACAAAGACCGGCGGGATCGGCAAGCCGTATTTCGTCGCGAAATCGAAGTCGCGCTGGTCATGCGCCGGGCAGCCGAAGATCGCGCCGGTGCCGTAATCCATCAGGATGAAATTGGCGATATAGACCGGCAGCTCCCTAGCCTCGTCAAAGGGATGGCGGACACGGATGCCGGTATCCAGCCCCTTCTTCTCGGCCTTTTCCAGCGCCTCTTCCGAGGTGCCGATGCGCCGGCATTCGGCGACGAATTCGGCGATCTTCGGGTCGTGCCGTTCCAGATGCCTGGCAAGCGAGTGATCGGGCGAGATCGCAGCAAACGACGCCCCCATCAGTGTGTCGGGCCGGGTCGTGTAAACCTCCAGCCGATCAAAGCCCTCGGGAGCATTTACTGTCGAAAAGGCGAACTGCAATCCGCGCGACTTTCCGATCCAGTTGGCCTGCATCAGCCGCACCTTTTCCGGCCAGTCCTTCAGCCCGTCGATGGCGTCCAGAAGCTCGCCCGAAAAATCCGAGATACGGAAGAACCATTGCGTCAGTTCGCGCCGCTCCACCTCGGCACCCGAGCGCCAGCCCTTGCCGTCGATGACCTGTTCGTTGGCCAGAACGGTCATGTCGACCGGGTCCCAGTTCACCACCGCGTTCTTGCGGTAGACCAACCCCTTTTCCATGAAGTCGATGAACATCGACTGCTGCTGGCCGTAATAGTCCGGGTCGCAGGTGGCGAATTCGCGGGACCAGTCGATAGAGAGGCCCAAGGGCTTCATCTGGTCGCGCATCTGCGCGATGTTGCCGTAGGTCCAGTCCTTGGGATGACCGCCGCGTTCCATCGCCGCGTTTTCGGCGGGCATGCCGAAGGCGTCCCAACCCATCGGATGCAACACTGAAAAGCCGCAGGAGGATTTGTAGCGCGCTACGACGTCGCCCATCGTGTAGTTGCGCACATGGCCAATATGGATGCGCCCCGACGGATAGGGAAACATCTCGAGCACATAGTATTTCGGTTTGGCCGGATCGCGCCGCGCGGTGAAGCAACCGGCCTCGTCCCAGGCGGTCTGCCATTTCGGTTCGATCTGGGCGGGGTCGTAGCGCGACATGCTTTATCCTCGGCACTTGGTCCGCGCCGGTTATACAAGTGCCGTGGGCAAGGTCCAGAGTTTCCCTCTGTTCCCGCCCCATTCAGTCGCCGGAAAGCGCCTTACAGCTTGCTGTCGCGGATGCGCAGCTGCCGCGCGCGGGTCAGGATGGCATCTTCGACCGCGCGCTGGGTCGCGGGATCGACCGCACCGGATCGGCTGGCCAGCGCCACTTTCAGCGAGCGCGCATCAAGTGCCGGGTCCTGGACATAGATCGTGGCGCGATAGGCCTGTCCGCCGCCCGGCGGCGTGCCGAAGCCGGTAACGATCACGCCCGAGAACGGATCGACCGTCTGGACCGGAAGGAAGTCGAGAATCTCGAGCGAGGCCTGCCAGAGGTACTTGTTGACCTCGACCGTATTGTTCGGGTCGGTGTTGTTGGAGAAAAGGTCAAACAGTCGACCTCGCTTCTTGTTCGCCCGGGCGCTTTCAGTGCGCGATTTCCGCTTGGTCACAAACGATTCATCAACGCCGCGCTGCCGTTCAGCTCTGGCTTTCGCGTCCAGCACAGCTTCATCGGTTGCGGGCGCGCGATTGCGTCCGAAAAGTCCGCTATCGCCCGAGGCAATGCCGTTACAAGCGCCGAGACTTGCAACAAGCCCGGACAGAATCGCCCCGCGCATAATCATCCGGACCTTCATGAGCCACCCCGCGAATGCCTTTTCCCGCTGTCTATCTGAGCGTTCCGGCGCGAACAAGGCTTTTCCGGTCAGGGGGTTCGGCGCGAATCTGGCGGCGCTTCGGGGAACTGTGGCAAGACTGCACCATCAAGGCTGAGTCTTCCCCCGGCCGGGGTCCTTTCCGTTGCATTGCGCGACCGTAGAGCGGAAATAGACGCATACCCAATTCGGATTCCCCTGAGTTGGGCCTACTCTTTAGATCAACGAGGGAATACGAAATGAAAAAGATCCTTCTTGCCTCGACCGCTATCGTCGGCTTCGCCGGCGCTGCTGCGGCTCAGGGAGTTTCGGTGACCGGTTATGCCGAAATGGGTATTGTCGGCGGCGACCTGATCGAGACGCAGTTCCACAACGACGTCGTGATCAACTTCAACTTCTCGGGCTCGACCGACAACGGTCTCGAGTTCGGCGGTAAAGTCCAGCTGGACGACACCAACGGTTCGAACCCGAACGGTTCACCGGCGTTCGACGACGAAGCCTTCTGGGTTTCGGGTGCGTTCGGCAAGGTGACGCTCGGTGAAACCGACGGCGCGTTCGACTGGGCCCTGTCGGAAATCTACACCGGCACCGCGCTGACCGACGACCACTCCACCCACGCTGGTGCGTACTGGTTCACCGGTCTCGACGCGACCTATGACAACCAGATCATGCGCTACGAGTACTCCTTCGGTGACTTCGGCGTTGCCGTGTCGGCCGAGATGGACGACGCTGGCGTTGGCGACACCAACTGGTCGCTCGGTGGTAAGTGGTCCGGCAACATGGGCGGCGCCGATATCGGTCTCGGCCTTGGTGTGCAGGACAACGGTGTGAATACCGTTTGGGGCCTCAGCGCTTCGGCGGCTCTGGCTAGCGGCTTCTCTGCTTCGCTCGGCTACGCTGACCTCGACGGCACCGCTGACGCGGTTGGCAACGGTGTTGCTTCCGACGCCTGGTGGGGCCTTGGTGTTGCTTACACCACCGGCGCTCTGACCGTTGGCGCCAACTACGGCGAGTACGACGCTATTGCTGGACCGAACCCCTCGGGCTTCGGTCTGGTCGCGAACTACGACCTCGGCGGTGGCGCGGTTGCCATGCTGGGCTACGGTGCGAGCGACGATGGCGTTGCCGGCAACGGCGCTGGCGACCACAGCTTCTCGCTGGGTCTCGGCCTCTCGTTCTAATCGAACGACGCTCACGATATGGAAAGAGCGGGCTTCGGCCCGCTCTTTTCCTTTTGGGCTTCCGGCGCCAACTCGACATTGGCCCGGGGCGGCGATAAGGTCCGCCGCAACCCACAGATTTGCCGGATGAATTGATGACCACCGTAATGACTCCGAACGAGGTCCAGACGACCTATGCAAAGGCATTGAAGCTGCATCAGGCCGGTCGGCTTGAGGAGGCTTTGCAGATCTACGGCCGTATCATCGAAGCAAATCCAAAGGTTGCAGAAGCGCATTTTCAGGCCGGTCGCATCTTCACGACCAGCAACCGCTTTGACCGCGCCTTTCAGCATTTCCAGGCCGCACTAAAGTTGCGCCCCGCAGAACGGGCCATCTGGATGGCTTGGGCTGAGGCGGTCGCACTTGGCGGCACACCAGAAATCGAGGCCGCATTTCTGAAGTCGCTGAAATTCGCGGATGTCCCTATCGAGACGAAGGTTCTGCTGCAAGACCGGTTTGGTGCGCGTCGGGTCAGCACGCGGCCCGAGACAGGCGGCGTCAAGCCCGCGCCGCTGAGAAAGCTTCTTGGTCTGATCGAAGCGCGCCGCTTTGAGGAGGCAGAACGTGCGGCTGTCGCGATACTCAAGCAGCATCCAAATTCAGCGGTTTCCATCAACGTGCTTGCCACAGCGCAGGCCAGTCTTGGCAAGGACCGGATGGCCGAGACGAATTTCCGGCGCACGATCCAGACCGATCCGAAATATGCCGAGGCTCACGACAATCTCGGGCGGTTCCTGATCGAACGAAAGCGCGAGGCGGAGGCCATCGAGTTTTTCCGCCGGGCGGTTGTCCTGGCGCCGGGTCTGCCGACAGCGATTGTGAATCTCGCAAGCTCATTCACGCAATCGGGCCTTTATGACGCAGCCGGCGTCCTGCTGAAGCGCGCCCATGCCGCAGGGGTCGATGCGATGCCGTTCCATGTGGCGGTCGGAAATCTCTACACCCGGCTGAAGAACTTCGCGAAGGCAGAGGATGCCTTCCAGAAGGCGATTGAAACCTCGGGGGGCGGCAAAAGCGCCCATGCGACGGCCCTGCTTGCCCAGTCGCAAGCAAGGCTTGGCAGGGACGATCAGGCCATGGCCAATTACGACCTTGCATTGCAGATCGATCCGGCCTCACCCATCGCGACCGGGGGCAAGGCGCAGCTATTGCAAACGCTCGGTCAGTTTGACAAGGCCGAGGAACTGTTCCGGCGCGGCTTCGATCTTGATCCGCTGAACGGCGAAAACTTCCGCGCTTTCATCATGTCTCACAAAACGCAGCCTGGCGATCAGGTCATCGACACGATGCTGACACGATACGAGGACCCGGCCCTGAGGGAGCCGGACAAGGTCAATATGGGTTTTGCCATTGCCAAGGCGCTGGAAGACGTCAAGGACTATGACCGGGTGTTCCGTTATCTCGATGAGGCGAACGCGCTGACGCGCAAGCTCTTCCCCTATTCGATCGACCAACGCTTCGAGCAGGTGGCAGAAACCAAGGCCGCGCTGGGTGACATTGATTGGCATGGGACGGTGCTTGAAGGTGTGACCGATTTCGCGCCGATCTTCGTTACTGGCATGCCGCGCTCGGGCACGACCCTGATTGAACAGATCATCGCCAGCCATTCGACCGTGACCGGGGCCGGTGAAGTCGGAGAATGCGCGCGTTCGGCCCAGCTTCTGATTTCAGACGATATCAATGCGCGGCGCATGCATGCCCCGAACCTCGATGAGGTCGCGGGGCTTGGCCATCACTTCAAAGAATACATCCAGAACCGGTTTCCCGATGCGGACCGGATCACCGACAAGTCGATCCAGACCTACATGTATCTGGGTCTGGTCAAGCTCGCGATGCCCAAGGCGCGTTTCGTCATCGTGCGCCGCGACCCGCGCGACAACCTGCTATCGATCTACAAGAACAAGTTTCCGGACGATACGCATCTATACGCCTACGATCAGCATGACCTCGTGGCGTTTTACGGGACATTTGTCGATATGATCGACTTCTGGCGCGCGCGGGTGCCGGACTGGTTCTATGAGGTCCAGTATGAAGATCTTGTCGCAAATCCCGAGGAGGAGACCCGCAAGCTGATCGCGGCCTGTGGGCTGGAGTGGGAGGATGCCTGCCTTTCCTTCCACGAAAACAAGCGCAAGATCCAGACGCTGTCCGTCTTTCAGGCGCGTCAGCCGATCTCGAAAGCCTCGGTTGCCCTGTGGCAGCAATATGAGAAAGACCTTAAACCGATGCTCGACGCGTTGCGTGAGGGTGGGCATGTCGCTGACTGACATCACGGCGCGGGTTCGGGCGGCAGAGAGGGCGGCGGGGCGTGCCGAAGGGACAGTGGCTTTGATCGCGGTGTCGAAGGTTCAGCCTTTGGACCGCGTGGAGGCTGTTCTCGGTGAGGGGCATCGGGTATTCGGCGAAAACTACGTCCAGGAAGCGGTGGGCAAGTGGCCGGCGCTTAAGGAGCGATATTCAGGCGTTTCTGTTCACATGATCGGGCCCTTGCAGACCAACAAGGCCAAGATCGCCGTCGATCTATTCGATGCGATCCATACGCTTGACCGACCGTCGCTTGCCCAGAAACTGGCGCGGCTTGCCGATGCGCGGGGCTCCTGTCCGGAGCTGTTCGTACAGGTCAATACCGGCGAGGAGCCGCAGAAGGCGGGGGTGCTTCCGGCAGAGCTCGACGGGTTCGTCGCCGATTGCCGGGGGCTTGGCCTGCCGCTCTCCGGTTTGATGTGCATTCCGCCGGAGGATACCGACAGCACCCCGCATTTTGCGATGCTGGCCGCGATGGCGAAACGCAACGGGCTGACCGGTCTTTCGATGGGGATGAGTGCTGATTTCGAAGCGGCCATCGCGGCGGGGGCGACCCATGTGCGGGTTGGCTCTGCCATTTTCGGCGCGCGCGACTACCGTTAGCGCCGGGGGACTTCGCGTCCCCCGGACCGCGGGATATTTCACCCAAGTGGAAGTCACGGGCGGGGCGGGATGATCACCCTTGTGCCGGGTGCTGCGTTTCGCGCGATGAAGAAAAGGTCGTGGCGGGAAAAGGCGAGGCAACCTGCCGTCGGGTAGCCCGCGCGGCGCCACGCGTGGATGAAGATGGCCGAACCCTTGCCGGGTTTGGCTTTGGGCCAGTTCCAGTCCAGGGGCAGGATCAGGTCATAGAGCGGATCGGGGCGGCGAAGGCGCTCGGCGCTTTTGCCAAAGGGTTTGCGAGTCAGGTGATTGTAGTTGGGATGACCGGAGAGGTCGCACCAGCGATCCTCCAGGTGGATCGGCCGGGCCCAAGGGGGCAGGGTGCGCGCTGAAATTCTGTCGGCGCGGTAGAGAAGGCCGATTATCCGGTGGGTTCCGGCGGGTGTGGCCCCGTCGCCTTCGCGTTTGTCGCTGGTGATGCCGGAGCGTCCGACAGACACAGGAACGGTCCGCCCCATGAAGCGCAGGCCGGTCGGCGTCAGCACAAGATCGGCGGGGCTCATAGCAGGTGGCCGGACTTCTTTGCCTTGGTGGCGAGGTAGCCTTCGTTATGCCTTGTGCGGCCAACCTTCAGGGGGACGCGTTCGGTCACGTCTATTCCGTTCGCTTCCATCATCCGGATCTTGGCCGGGTTGTTGGTCAAGAGCCGCACCGCGCCGAAGCCCATCCTTTTCAGGAGCGCCGTGCCCAGCCGGAAATCGCGCTCGTCATCCTCGAACCCCAGCCGGTGATTGGCCTCGACCGTGTCGAAGCCCTGATCCTGCAGCGAATAGGCC
>NZ_JBARVQ010000519.1:0-1850 GCF_049646345.1 Albidovulum sp.
CAAGATCAGGGCCGCACTCGACGAATTCGCCGCCGACTTCGCCTGAGGGGTCCTGACAGATGCCTAATCTCAAGGACCTGAAGAACCGGATCGCGTCGGTCAAGTCGACCCGCAAGATCACCAAGGCCATGCAGATGGTGGCCGCCGCGAAACTGCGGCGGGCACAGGAAAGTGCCGAACAGGCGCGTCCCTATACCGAACGCTTCAACGCCGTGATGGCGGGGCTGGCGGCATCGGTGGGCGGCTCGGGTTCGGCGCCGAAACTGCTGGCGGGAACCGGCAGCGACAAGGTGCACCTGCTGATCGTGATGACGGCAGAGCGCGGCCTGTGCGGAGGGTTCAACTCGAACATCTCCAAGCTGGCCCGCTCGCATGCGCAACGGCTGGCGGTGGCGGGCAAGACGGTCAAGATCCTGACCGTCGGCAAGAAGGGGCGGGACGCTTTGAAGCGCGACCTCGCCAGTTCCTTCGTCGGCCATGTCGACCTTGGGGCGGTCAAGCGGGTGGCCTATGCGGATGCGCAGGGCGTGGCACGCGACGTGCTGGCACGGTTCGATGCCGGTGATTTCGACGTGGCGACGATCTTCTATTCCAAGTTCGTCAACGTGGTGACGCAGACCCCGACGGCCCAGCAGATCATCCCTGCCGCCTTCGAAGTCGAGGAAAGCGCCCAGGGCACGCTCTATGACTACGAGCCGGGCGAAGAGGAAATCCTCGCCGATCTGCTGCCGCGCGCCGTGGCCACGCAGATCTTCGCGGCCCTTCTGGAAAACGGCGCGTCCGAACAGGGCGCGCGCATGTCGGCGATGGACAATGCCACGCGCAACGCGGGCGAGATGATCGAGAAGCTGACCATCGAGTACAACCGCTCGCGTCAGGCCGTCATCACCAACGAGCTGATTGAAATCATTTCCGGCGCGGAAGCGCTGTAAGAGAACCGGAGACGAAACATGGCAAACGCAAAAGGCAAGATCACTCAGATCATCGGCGCCGTGGTGGACGTTCAGTTCGGCGACCACCTGCCCGAGATTCTGAACGCGCTGATCACCGACAACAATGGCAACAAGCTGGTTCTCGAAGTGGCGCAGCACCTCGGTGAAAACACCGTTCGCGCCATCGCGATGGACGCCACCGAAGGTCTGGTGCGCGGACAAGAGGTCACCGACTCCGGGGGCCCGATCATGGTTCCGGTGGGCGACGCGACCCTCGGGCGGATCATGAACGTGGTCGGCGACCCGGTCGACGAAAAGGGCCCGGTGAACGCAGAGCAGACCCGCTCCATTCACGGCAATGCGCCCGAATTCTCCGAGCAGTCCACCACCTCCGAGGTGCTGGTCACCGGCATCAAGGTGATCGACCTGCTGGCACCCTACGCCAAGGGTGGCAAGATCGGCCTGTTCGGCGGCGCCGGCGTGGGCAAGACGGTTCTGATCATGGAGCTGATCAACAACATCGCCAAGGTGCACTCGGGTTATTCGGTGTTCGCCGGCGTGGGCGAACGGACCCGCGAAGGCAACGATCTTTACCACGAGATGATCGAATCCGGCGTTATCGTTCCCGATAACCTGACCGAATCCAAAGTGGCCCTTGTCTACGGTCAGATGAACGAGCCGCCGGGTGCGCGTATGCGCGTGGCGCTGTCGGGTCTGACCCTGGCGGAACAGTTCCGCGACCAGTCGGGCACGGACGTTCTGTTCTTCGTGGACAACATCTTCCGCTTCACGCAGGCCGGTTCCGAAGTGTCCGCACTGCTGGGCCGTATCCCTTCGGCGGTGGGTTATCAGCCAACCCTGTCGACCGACATGGGCAATTTGCAGGAACGCATCACCTCCACCAACAAGGGGTCGATC
>NZ_JBARVQ010000520.1:0-6793 GCF_049646345.1 Albidovulum sp.
GTTCTATGGCGATGCCAAGGCATCGGTGGACAGTCTTCTGCCAATGATCGACTGATAACATTGATGAAATGAGGCCCCCAAGGCGTCCTTGGGGGCCTGCTTGTCTACGGATGCCCAGTGTCCCAGAATGGGACTTCAAGGTCTGGCTCGTATTCCCACTTCAGATCAACCGTTTCGAGTTGATCGTGACAGCCGTATTTGTCTTGTATCGACACTACTTTCACGACGCCTAGCCGTGGATGCCAGATGAATCCACTCTTTGCTCCTTCCAGCAGTTTTTTGAGCTGAACTTGGTCTTTTGACGAAAATACTGTTTGTGGCATGCGGATAACCTCCTTACGTCGTCTCACCCTGACAGTTTGAGAGTGGCTTGTGCGGCGAAACTTTTGGTCGCAAGGAAAATGGCGTTGCAGAAAAGCAAGTATACGCCCGTGTGCTATAATACTTGTGCGGAAGGCTCTGCTTTGCTTTGGAAATTGGCTAGTATGGTGCCAGATGACAACCGGCCTTGATCCATGATTGACGACCATCCGCAGCGTTACGCGCTTGTCAATGAACTGCACGCGCGACCCTTCCCGTCGCTCGATGTGCCGTGTCACGCCGTCTATATCGCCGTCAAACAGCCGGTCGATGCCCATAACCGCGACCGGGCGGAGGATCGCGCCCATCTTCTGGCGCTTTTGGACCGGCACGGGGGGGCGCATCCGCCGGAAGGGGCGACCCATCA
Organism: Albidovulum sp.; assembly: GCF_049646345.1. Lineage (GTDB taxonomy): Bacteria > Pseudomonadota > Alphaproteobacteria > Rhodobacterales > Rhodobacteraceae > Albidovulum. Next base: position 728 of record NZ_JBARVQ010000520.1, read on the forward strand.
CGCCGCGCGGATCGGGCGGCACGATCTGAAATGGGAAAGCCATACGGAGTTCGTGACCTATTCCGCCTTTGGCAAGGGCGTCGGCGAACGCGCCTTCAACCCGGCCGAGGCCGAGGTCTTTCCCGCCGACTGGACCTCTGAGGCCCCCGGCAAGCGCATCGCCGCGATCCTGATCCGGGTGGAACCCTTGCCCGAGAACCTCGTCGCGGTGAAGTCGCGGCTTGACGACTGGTTCGTCCCCGAAAGCCTCGCCTGTTCCTGGGTGCTGGATCAAACCGCGATCATCGCGGGCGATTTCCAGATCGACCCGGCAGGCCAGATGCGCTTTGCGGTCTTTGCCCGCCCCGGCACCGGCGCCCGCCGGATCGGCCGTATCGTGCAACGGCTGTGCGAGATCGAGACCTACCGGGCGATGTCGATGCTGGCGCTTGGCCGGGCGCGGGAGCTGAACCGTCACCTGAATGCGCTGGACCCGAAGCTGTCGGACCTTGTCGCCGCGATGTCGGACAAGGGTCGGGACGCCGAGGATACGCTGCACGAGCTTCTGGAAATCTCGGCAGCACTTGAGGCGCAGGCCGTGCGGCACGCCTTCCGCTTTGGTGCTGCCGGTGCCTATGAGGCGCTGGTGAACCAACGGGTCGAGGTCTTACGCGAAACCCGGTTCGATGGCCGTCAGAGCTTTGCCGAGTTCATGATGCGCCGCTATGACCCGGCAATGCGGACGGTGAAATCGGCCGAAAAGCGGCTGGAACAGATGGCCGAACGGGCGGAGCGGGCGGGGGAACTCTTGCAGACCCGCGTCGATGTCGAACGCTCGGCCCAGAACCAGAAGCTTCTGGAAAGCATGGATCGCCGCGCCGACCTTGCGCTGCGGCTTCAGCACACGGTCGAGGGGCTGTCGGTCGTGGCGATCAGCTATTACGCGGTCAACCTTGCCGCCTATGCCGCATATCCGGTGACGGAGCCGCTTGGGGTCTCAAAGGGGCTGATGACGGCCTTGCTGACGCCAGCCGTCATTCTGCTGGTGTGGCTATCGATCCGGAGGATCCGGAAGGGGATGCGCTGAGCGCCCGGTCGGCCAACCGCGCGCCCACGACGATCGCCAGCAATACAAGGATCGCGGCAAGCGAGAGGGTCGGCACACCCGCCAGACCCGCGCCAACGGTGCAGCCCCCGGCCAGAACGCCGCCCACGCCCATCAGGACCGCACCCGCCAGATAGCGCCCGGTCTCGCGCGGGGAACTGAAGCTTTGCCAGCGGAAGCGGCCCGCGATCAGCGACAGCAGGGCGGCCCCGGCGATGACGCCACCGATCAGGCCGGTGCCGAACCCCGCCGGGATCGAACTGGACGCAACAGTCCAGAACAGCGTTTCGGAAGCGGGCGAGGTGAACGAGAGGCTTTCGAAGGCGATCGGGTCGAACTCGTCATAAAGGACAAAGCCGGTGCCGATCCATGCTGCCGGGACCAATGCGCCGATCAGCGCCGCACCAAGCAGCACAATCGGGCGGTTGCCGGAACGCAGCGCATAGGTCAGCGCCGCTGCCGTGATGAGGGCGGACCAGAGAAGCGCGCCGCCGGGCAGGGCGGCCAGTGATACAGCATCGCCGAGTGCGACCGTGTAGCTGCCAAGTGTCGTGCGGAGGGGCGCAAGGATGCCTTTCAGCGTTGCATGGGCCACAATCGCAAAGACTGCGATCACGGTCAGCGCCCGTAGATTTCCGGTGCCCGCAAGCACCGTCAGCCGCGAGGCACAGCCGTGCGTCAGCACCATGCCCGCGCCAAAGAGCAGCCCGCCCGCGATGATGGCGAGGACGGGCAGGTCAGCCGCCATGAAGCGATGTTCGCCGAAGCCGATCCAGCCAAGATGCACCGCCCCTTGGGTTCCCACCACAGCAATGGCAAGTGCCGTCAGCCAGACACCGAGTGCTGACCGGCGTTCGGTGGTTTCGCCGACAAGCCCGCGGCGCAGGCAGAACCGCGTCGCCTCGGCCAATGCGCCAAAGGCTGCGCCGATGGCAAGGCCGAAGAGGACAGAGACCTCACGCGGGCCCAATGTCTCGAATCCAAGGGTTTCGAACACCTCTACATCTCCGGATATCGGAATTTGTTTTCTGATAGCGGGAGATATTCATTGGCGAAACAGAACGGACATCCGCGGAATGTCTGACGCTCAGAACAAATTTCTCATTTCGACATTTGTGCGGACTGAACTCTCTGGTCGGGCCCGGCTGAGGGGATGATCTTCCGTAGGTTTCTGTCCGGGCAGGACAATGTTCTTATTTTGGCGGTTGGGCGTGGTGTAGCCGACACGATGCCCCATGGCCGCACAACACGTCGAATCGTTGGCCTTGACCGCGCTCATTGCCCGCGCCACCGTCGCCCGGATCGTCCCTTGCGGAGCCGCCACATGTCTTTCCCGATCACAGCTTCTAGCCCGGTGCGGTTTCCGGGGCCGCCCCCGAAATCCGCCGATGTCGTGGTGATCGGCGGCGGGATCATCGGGGCGATGACGGCATGGTTCCTTGCCAGAAGCGGTGTGAAGGTCGTGCTGTGCGAAAAGGGCCGGATCGCCGGGGAACAGTCGAGCCGGAACTGGGGCTGGGTTCGCCAGCAGGGCCGTGATCCGGCCGAACTGCCGATCATGATCGAGGCCCTGTCGATCTGGAAAGGGCTGGCTGATGAGGCTGGCGCCGATCTCGGGTTTCGTCAGACGGGCGTGCTTTATGCCGCCAATACCGCCAAGGATATTGCGGGCTATGAAGCGTGGATGGTTCACGCAAAGGCGCACGGGCTCGACACGCGGCTTTTGGGGCAGGCGGAGTTGCAGTCGATGCTGCCCAATGCCGCCGGATGGCTGGGCGGTATCTGGACGGCCTCGGATGCCCGGGCTGAACCCTGGATCGCCGTGCCGCGTCTTGCCGAAGCGCTGGCGGCGAAGGGTGTCACCATCGTCGAGAACTGCGCGGTGCGGGCGCTTGATGTGTCGGCCGGACGGATCAGCGGCGTGGTGACCGAGGCGGGGCGCATCCGGGCCGACCGGGTCGTGCTGGCGGGGGGCGCGTGGTCCTCGCTTCTGGCGCGGCGGCATGGGCTGATCCTGCCGCAGCTTTCGGTGCGAGCCACTGTGACAGCGACCGAGCCCTTGCCGGAAGTCTGGTCGGGTGCGGTGGCCGACAGCCATTTCGCGATCAGGCGCAGGGCGGATGGCGGCTATACCCTGACCCCCGGGGATTTCCATGAATTCTTCATCGGGCCAGACGCGTTCCGGCATTTCGGCGCGTTCTGGACCCAAATCAAGACGGACCTTTCAGGGACGCGGTTCCTGCCCGCAGCGCCCAAGGGCTATCCGGACGCATGGGGGACCAGACGGCGATGGGCGGAAGATGAAGAAAGCCCGTTTGAGCGGATGCGCATCCTCAATCCCGATCCAAACCGGGCCGCGATTGAACGGCTGAGGGATCGTTTCGCCACGGCTTTCCCCCGGATCGGGCGGCCCGGTATCGCTGCGTCCTGGGCGGGGATGATCGACACGATGCCCGATGTGGTGCCGGTAATCGACCATGTCGCAGCCCTGCCGGGTCTGACTGTGGCGACGGGCATGTCGGGGCATGGCTTTGGCATCGGGCCGGGCGTGGGGCGGGTGGTGGCCGATCTGGTCGAGGGACGGGCGCCGGGCCATGACCTCTGGCGGTTCCGGTTTGCGCGGTTTTCGGATGGATCGAAGATCGTGCTCGGCCCGTCGCTCTGACAGCGAGGGCCGCCCTCGGGGGGCATTGAGCCCCCGCTCGGGCGGGTGCCTCCGGCGGGGGTATTTGCGCAATGAAGAAGCCGTAGGGGTCAGAGTTTGTCGCGGAGCGAGAACCAGACCATGCCGAGGACGAGGAGCGGCCAGCGGAAGGCGACCCCGCCCGGGAAGGCCTTGGTGGGGACGGATGCCATCAGATCGAAGCGTTCGGCCTGACCGGCAATGGCCTCTGCCGCGAGTTTGCCGCCCAGAGTGGCCATGGCGACACCGTGGCCGGAATAGCCCGAGGCCGACAGGATATTGCCCGTGAGCCGTTCGAAATGCGGCATCCGGTTCAGGGTGATGCCAAGCGTGCCGCCCCAGCCATGGGTGATCTTGATGTCGCGCAGCTGGGGATAGATCTCCAGCATCGGTTTACGCACCAGTTTTGCGATGTCGGGGAAGCGGTAGCCGTAACTTTCGGCGCCGCCGAAGAGGAGGCGGTGATCTTCCGAGAAGCGGAAGTAGTTGATCACGAATTTGGTGTCGGCAACGGCGTGGTTGTTCCGGATCAGGCTTTCCTGCTGGGCCGGTGTCATCGGTTCGGTCGCGACGATGAAGTTGTTGATCGGCATGACGCGGGTGGCGACGCGTTTGTCGAGCTGGCCGAGATAGCCGTTGCAGGCGAGGACGACATGGCGTGCGGTGATCTTGGCCTTTTCCGTCGTGACCGTGGCGGGGGAGCCCTTGGCGATGCCGGTGACCTTTGAGCGTTCGAAGATGCGCACACCTTTCGCCTTTGCCGCGCGGGCCAGGCCGAAGGCGTAGCGCAAGGGATGCAGATGGCCGCCGCCCATGTCGATATCGCCGCCGTGATAGGCCGTAGATCCGACCATCTCGCGCATCTCGTCGCGGTCGAGGGGGCGGATCAGGTCATAGCCGTAATCCCGCGCCATCTTCTCTGCATAGTGCTTTGAATGGGGCACGTAGCGGGCGCGGTGGCAGGCATGGATGATGCCGGGCGTGAAGGCCGCATCGGGCGCGTGTTCGGTGGCGAGCGTCTTTGTGAGCGCGACCGATTCCTGCGCGAGGTCCCAGAGCGCGCGGGCATGGTCGGGTCCGACCATCTTTTCCAGATCGTCCTGATCGAGTCTCTGACCGGTCCCCACCTGACCGCCATTGCGGCCCGACGCGCCCCAGCCGACACGATGCGCGTCGAGAAGGGTCACGTCAAAGCCACGCTCGGCGAGGTGAAGCGCCGCAGAGAGACCGGTGAAGCCCGCGCCGACGACGCAGACATCGCAGGTCAGATCGCCCGTCGCCTCGGGATAGGGCCCCGGAGCTTCGGCAGTGTCAGCATACCAGGACCGGGGATATTCACCGGCCCTGTCATTTGCATAGAGGATGTCCATGAGACCCCGCTCAGGCCGCTTTCAGAAGACCGTCCGCCTTGATCCCGGCATATGTCTCATCCAGCGATTTGGTCGCGCGGGTGATGAAGACGTCGATTTCCGAAGGCGTGATGACCAAAGGCGGCGAGATGATCATGCGGTCGCCAACATGGCGCATCACCAGATTGTTGGCAAAGCAACGCTCGCGGCAACGATAGCCGATGGTGCCGGTATCGGAGGCGAAGGCGGCGCGGGTCGCCTTGTCGGGCGTGAGCGCGATGGTGCCCATGAGGCCGATGAGGCGCGCCTCACCCACCAGCGGGTGGTCGGCCAGAGCGGTCCAGCGTTCGGCGAGATAGGGATGAGCGACATTGCGGACATGGTCGAGGATGTTTTCCTCTTCCATGATCTCCAGATTGCGCAGGGCCACGGCGGCGGCGACCGGGTGGCCGCAATAGGTATAGCCGTGGTTGAAGTCCTCGCCGGACCCCGCGACCGTGTTGTAGACCTCGTCGCAGATGATCGAACCGCCGATCGGCGCGTAGCCTGAGGAAAGACCTTTGGCGATGGTCATGATATGCGGCTTGATCCCGAAGCCGGGGCTGGCGAACCAGTTGCCGGTGCGGCCAAAACCAGTAATGACCTCGTCGGCGATCAGGAGGATGCCGTATTTGTCGCAGATACGCTGGATCTCGGGCCAGTAGGTCGAGGGCGGGATCACGACGCCACCAGCGCCCTGCACCGGTTCGCCGATGAAAGCCGCGACGCGGTCGACGCCCAGTTCCTCGATCTTCGCCTCAAGCTCGCGGGCGCGCATGAGGCCGAATTCCTCGGGCGTCATGTCGCCGCCCTCTTCGTACCAATGCGGCTGGCCGATATGGGTGATGTTCGGGATCGGCAGACCGCCCTGGGCGTGAATGCCCGCCATGCCGCCAAGCGAGCCGCCGCCC
>NZ_JBARVQ010000521.1:0-2610 GCF_049646345.1 Albidovulum sp.
CGATAATGCCGGGCCGGATCGAAACGACGCGAATGCCTTCGGTCGCCACCTCTTCCGCAAGGCCCTTGGTCAGAGCATCGAGCCCGGCCTTGGCCGAGGCGTAGTCGACATATTGGCCCGCTGCCCCCAACCTTGCGGCAACCGATGAGACATTGACGATAACCCCGCCATCACCGCCATGCCGCGTCGACATGCGTCTGGCGGCCAGCCCGGCCAGCAGGAAAGGCGTTGTCAGGTTGATCGCGAACATGCGGGTGATGCGTTCAGGCGTCATTTCTTCCACCCGGCTCGCGGCATCGACGACCCCGGCATTGTTGATCAGCGCGTCAAGCCGCGGAAACGCCCCGCAATAGCTGTCCATCAGGCGCTGGGCGTTCATCGGATCGGAAAGATCGGCCTGAATGATCTCGGTGCGTCCTCCGGCTTCGGTCACCGCCCGGGCGGTCGTTTCGGCACCGGCAAGATTGCTGTTGTAATGCACCGCGACATCCCAGCCCGCCCGGGCCATCTGGCGGGCGCATTCCTGGCCGATCCCGTCCGAGGCCCCGGTTATGAGGGCGGCCTTACGCATCGGCGGCCAGAATCCGTGTCACCATCTCGAACGTATCGCGCGAGAGGTCGGGGGTGGCGGCGATGCGTTCCAACTCGGTCCGGATTAGCGCCTTGCGGTCGCCGTCATAGCGGGTCCAGGTCTCGAACGCTGTGGACATGCGGGCGGTGGTCTGGGGATTGACCGCGTCAAGCTGCAACAGCCAGTCGGCATAGAACCGATAGGCCGCGCCGGAAACGTGGTGGAATCCGGCATGGTTCGCTGCCAGCGCACCCAAAAGCGATCGGAACCGGTTTGGGTTCTTCCATTCGAAATCGGGATGCTGCGACAGACGTTCGGCGATCTGGGCTGCGGCGTCGGGTTCGGCATGGGCGACCTGCGCCGCGAACCATTTGTCGATGACCAGCCTGTTCCCGCTCCAGCGCTCGTAAAAGGCGGCGATTTCGCGCGCCCCACGGCCGCCATCGATCAGGCAGGCCAGCGCGCCATGGCTTTCGGTCATGTTGTCGGCGCTGGCAAAGAGCGAGGCGGCGCGGGTGCCGTTGTCGTTCTTGTTCAAAAGGCCAAGACAGGCCAGCCTGAGCGCCCGCCGCCCGGCCGAGGCGGCATCGGGCGAGAAGGGGCCTTCGGTCGCCATGTCGTCATAGGTCTGGGTCAGCGGCTTTTGCAATTGCCGGGCGATGGTCTTGGCCAGTGCGGTACGATCTGCGGCGATGCGCTCGGGGTTGGGGGTGCGACCGGCGTCGTGCAGGGTCTGCGCCAGATCGTCCTCGGACGGCAGGCGCAGGCAGAGCGCGCGGAAGGCGGGGTCAAGGCTTTCATCGGCCAGAACATGACCCAGCCCGTCGATCAGATTGTCGGCAGGCACCTCTTCGTCCGAGATCATCCGGATCAGTACATCCTTGGCCAGCGCGCGGCCTGCCTCCCATTTGTTGAACGGGTCGGTGTCATGCGCCAGAAGGAAGGCGCGTTCGGCGGCATCGGCCTGTCTTTCCAGCACGACCGGCGCGGAAAAGCCGCGCAGGATCGAGGGGACCGGGCGGTTTGCGAGCCCCTCGAAGCGGAAGCTTTGCGTAGCCTCGGTCATCTCCAGAACGGTCGTTGGCACAACTTCATCCCCGTTGGGGTTCAAGAGGCCGACCGCGATGGGGATGACGCGTGGCGGTTTCTGGTCCTGCCCGGGTGTGGGCGCGGTTTTCTGGAGGAAGGTCAGTGTGTAAGTGCCGTCTGACCATGCCTCGGAGACAGTCAGGCGCGGCGTGCCCGCATCGGTGTACCAGCGCTTGAACTGGGTCAGGTCGCGGCCCGTCGCGTCCTCGAACACCTTCAGCCAGTCTTCTATCGTGGCCGCGTCGCCATCATGGCGGTCGAAATAAAGATCGAGCGCCTTGGCATAGCCGTCATCGCCGACCAGCCGCTTCAGCATGCCGATCACCTCGGCGCCCTTTTCATAGACCGTCGCGGTGTAGAAATTGTTGATCTCGATATAGCTGTCGGGGCGGACCGGATGGGCCAGGGGCCCCATATCCTCGCGAAACTGGCGGGCGCGCAATGTCAGTACATCGTCGATGCGCTTGACCGGCGCTGATCGCATGTCCGACGTGAATTGCTGATCGCGGAAGACCGTCAGCCCTTCCTTCAGGCAAAGCTGAAACCAGTCGCGGCAGGTGATGCGGTTGCCGGTCCAGTTATGAAAATATTCATGCGCAATGACACCCTCGATTCGTTCGAAATCAAGGTCGGTCGCGGTTTCGGGGCTGGCGAGGACCAGTTTGGAGTTGAAGATGTTCAGCCCCTTGTTCTCCATCGCGCCCATGTTGAAATCATCGACCGCGACGATGTTGAAGACATCAAGATCGTATTCGCGGCCATAAACCTCCTCATCCCACTTCATCGAGCGGATGAGGCTGTCCATCGCATAGGGGCAGCGGTCCTGATCGCCGTCGCGGACCCAGATATTCAGATCGACCTTGCGGCCTGAAAGCGTGGAGAAGGTGTCCGAGACCGCCTTCAGATCACCGGCGACCAGCGCAAAAAGATAGGCAGGCTTTGGCCAGGGA
>NZ_JBARVQ010000522.1:0-5328 GCF_049646345.1 Albidovulum sp.
ACGCTGGCTTTGCCCGGCGCGATGATCGCGGGTGCCTTGTTCGGGGCCGCCTGGGCGGCGATCCCCGCCTATCTTCAGGCCAAACGCGGCAGTCATGTCGTGATCACCACGATCATGTTCAACTACATCGCCGCCGCCCTGATCATCTACATGCTGGTCTCGGTGTTGAAACCCGCAGGCCAGATGGACCCCGCGACAGCCCGCTTCCCTGCGGCGACGAACCTGCCGACCCTGCACGAAATCCCGGGCCTGAGCGCGATTTTCGACAAGCAGATACCGGCCAATGTGACGCTCTTCGTGGCGCTCCTTGCCTGCTGGCTGGTCTGGCTTCTGCTCTGGCGCACACGGCTCGGCTATGAAATCCGCGCCTTTGGCAAGTCCGAACCGGCGGCCCTTTATGCCGGCATCTCACCCGTCCGGGTGACGATGATCGCCATGCTGATCTCGGGCGCGCTGGCAGGGCTTATGTCGATCAACAACGTCATGGGCGAAAGCGAGCGGCTGTTGCAGAACTCGACCGAGGGCGCGGGCTTCATCGGCATCGCGGTGGCGCTGATGGGGCGCAACCATCCGATCGGCGTCTTCCTCGCCGCGATCCTTTTTGGCTTCCTCTTTCAGGGCGGGGCGGAACTGGGTCTCTGGACCTCGATCCCGATCGAGCTTCGGACCGTCGTGCAGGGCCTCGTGATCCTCTTCACCGGTGCCCTTGACCACATGGTCCGCATGCTGCTCGGGCTCTTCTTCACCCCTCGCAGAACCGAGGTGGCGTGATGGATTTCGCAACGCTCATCCAGATCCTCGATTCCACCATGCGGCTGGCCACACCCTTGCTGCTGGCCTGCCTTGCCGGGCTTTATTCCGAACGCTCGGGCATCTTCGACATCGGGCTTGAGGGCAAGATGCTGATGGCCGCGATGTGCACCGGGGCCGTCGCCGCGCTGACCGGATCGGTCTGGATCGGGCTTCTTGCCGGGATCGCCGGGTCGATGATCTTCGCGCTGATCCATGGCATTGCCTCGATCACCTTCCGCGGCAACCAGCTGATTTCCGGCGTGGCGCTGAACTTCGTGGCCTCGGGCATCACGGTGCTGATTGCCCAGTCGCTCTTCCATCAGGGCGGGCGTACCCCCCCCCTGTCCGGCCCCGCCCGCTTCAACCCGATTGAGCTGCCCTTTGCCGAGGCGCTGTCCGGCGTACCCATCCTCGGCCCGCTTTATGCCGAAGTCATTTCGGGCCACGGCGCGCTCGTCTATATCGCGCTTCTCTGCGTACCGCTCACATGGTGGGTGCTCTACCGGTCGCGCTTCGGGTTACGACTGCGCGCTGTGGGCGAAAACCCCGCCTCGGTCGACACGGCAGGTATCTCGGTGGTGCGATTGCGCTATACCGCCGTCCTGATTACCGGCGTCCTCTGCGGCCTTGCCGGTGCCTATATGGCCGCAGGTCTGCAAACCGGGTTTGGCAAGGAAATGACGGCGGGACGTGGCTACATCGCACTCGCGGCGCTGATCTTTGCCAAGTGGCGGCCATGGTACGCGCTGATGGCCACGCTGCTCTTTGGTTTCTTCCAGGCACTGGCACTCAGACCCGACGTGATCAAGGCGACGATCGGCTTTGATGTACCGGTTCCGGCACTCGACGCGCTGCCCTATATCCTGACGGTCATCGTGCTTGCGGGCTTTGTCGGACGCGCCATTCCGCCCCGCGCCGGGGGCGAGCCTTACGTCAAGGAACGCTGATCCGGACATCTGGACTCATGCGGACATTGGAACTGGCCCAAAGTCCAGTCTCGCAACGGTTTGACACCAGCCCCGCATAGGGGCATGAGTGGTCAAGGGTTCTTTTGCTGTTCGGTATCGCGTTCTCATGCAGATCTACCTCCCTATCGCCGAGGTATCGGTCAATGCGTTCCTGCTTTTAGGGCTGGGCGGTATTGTCGGCATGCTGTCTGGCATGTTCGGCGTCGGCGGCGGTTTCCTGATGACGCCGCTTCTGTTTTTCATCGGCATTCCCCCGGCTGTCGCGGTTGCGACCGAGGCGAACCAGATTGTCGCCTCGTCCTTCTCGGGCGTGCTTGCCCATCTCAAACGCAAGACAGTCGACCTCCGGATGGGCACGGTCCTGCTGACGGGCGGTCTTGTCGGTGCAGCACTTGGCGTACAGCTTTTCAATTTCCTGAAAAGTCAGGGTCAGGTCGATCTTCTGGTCAAGCTTTGTTACGTCGTCTTTCTGGGCATCATCGGCGCGCTGATGTTCGTCGAAAGCCTGAATGCGATCCGGCGGTCGCGCAAACCCGGCGCGGTGCCGGTGCGCAAGAAACACAACTGGGTCCACAACCTGCCCTTCAAGATGAAGTTCCGCACCTCGGGGCTTTACATCTCGGTCATCCCGCCGCTGATCGTCGGGGTGCTGGTCGGCATCCTCGCCGCGATCATGGGGGTTGGCGGCGGCTTCATCATGGTGCCCGCGATGATCTACCTCTTGGGCATGCCCACCAAGGTCGTTGTCGGCACCTCGCTGTTCCAGATCATCTTCGTCACCGCCTTCACCACGCTTTTGCATGCCACGACCAACTTCACCGTGGACATGCCGCTGGCGGTGCTGCTGCTGATCGGCGGCGTCATCGGCGCACAGTTCGGCGCGATGATCGGCACGCGGCTGAAAGCTGAACAACTGCGCATCCTCCTGGCGATGATGGTGCTCGCGGTCTGTCTGAAACTGGCGCTCGATCTGCTGATCGAACCGTCTGAACTCTACTCCATCGGCGCAGCGGGGCACGGATGATGCGACAGCTTCTTGCGCTTGTCATGCTGACCCTCGCCCTTGCCTCACCCGGCATGGCGCAAGAGGAAATCGTCGCCGATCTCAGCCAGCGGCAGGTTCCCATCACCGCCGATTTCGACGGTTCGGAACTGATCCTCTACGGCGCGGTCAAACGCGAAACCCCGATCTCGGTCACCGAGCCCTTGTCGGTGATCATCACCGTCGCAGGCCCGTCCAATCCGGTCACAGTGAGGCGCAAGGAAAAGGTCGCGGGGATCTGGATCAACACCGATGCGGTCGAGATTGATAGTGCGCCCTCGTTCTACGCCATCTCCACGTCGCGCCCGTTGAACCAGATCCTCTCGGAGACCGAGGATCTGCGTTACAAGATTTCGATCCCGCGCGCGATCCGGTCGGTCGGCGCACCGCAGGCGGTAACAGATGCACACGAATTCACCAATGCGCTGATGCGGATCAAGGCGGCAAACGGCACCTATCAGGCGCGGCCGAATACGGTCGCCTTCTTCGATCAGACGCTGTTCAAGACCGCCATCACGCTGCCTGCGAACCTGACCGAGGGGACCTACAAGGTTACTCTCTACCTGACCCGCGACCGGCATGTGGTCACCAGTTATTCGACCAATCTTGCCGTAGAGAAGGTGGGCCTGGAACGGTTCCTCTACCGCCTCGCCCATGACCAGCCGCTGGTTTACGGCCTTCTGTCGCTTTTCATCGCGATTGTCGCGGGCTGGGGCGCTTCGGCGATCTTCCGGTATTTCACGGGCTGATCGGGCCGGTCAGCCGCGCCCGACAAAGGGCATGTTGGTCGCCATCACCGTGACCGACAGCATATTGGCGCCGGGCGGCAGTGTTGCCATCGACCACACCGTCTCGGCCACATCGGCCACAGCCATCATCGGTTCAGCCCGGATGCTGCCGTCAGCCTGCGGCACGCCTTGGGCGATCTTCGCGGCAAGCTCGGTACGGGCATTGCCGATATCAATCTGACCGCAGGCAATACCGAACGGGCGACCATCGAGCGCCAGCGTCTTCGTCAGCCCGGTTACCGCATGTTTGGTTGTCGTGTAACAGACCGAACCCGGTCGCGGCGCATGGGCCGAGATGGAGCCGTTGTTGATGATCCGCCCGCCCTGCGGCTCCTGCGCCCGCATTTGGCGAAATGCCGCGCGGGCGGCATGGAACATACCGGTCAGGTTGACGGCCAGCATGTCGGTCCAGTCCGACAAGGGGATTTCGTCGATCAACCCGCCGGGTCGCATGATCCCTGCATTGTTGAAAAGCGCATCCACCCGTCCAAATCGTTCGGTGGTGGCCGCGAAAGCCGCATCGACCGCACTCGCATCGGCCACGTCGCAGGCCAGCGACAAGGCGTTGTTATGACCCTTTGCGATATCCTTCAGCACATCGCCCCGCCGCGCGATCATCGCGACGTTCCAGCCCCCCGTCAGGAACCGTTCGGCCACGGCGCGCCCGATCCCGGCCGAAGCGCCGGTGACGACGATCGTGCCCGCCATCTCAGAACGCCTTGAAGGTCATCGTCGTCAGCGTCCGCGCGATGCCCGGAATATCAAAAAGCCTTTCGTTCAGCCAATGGCCGACATCCTGATCCTCGGGGACATAAACCTTGGCCATCAGATCGTAATCGCCTGAGGTCGAATATAGCTCGGACACGACCTCGCGGTCATAGACCGCATCGGCGACCTCATAGGTCTTGCCGGGATGACATCGGAACTGGACGAAGACACAGCGCATGGATTCACCTCTCTTTCGGCGGAGAGTAGCGGCAGCGAAACCCGATGGGAAGCGGCGGTCAGTCCTCAACCTCGGGTGCGAGTGTGAGGGGCGCCACCCCCTTCGGCAGATCGGCGGCGGTGAGCGGCGCGGCGGGACGTGCAAGGCGGTTCCTTACGACCCAGTGCAGCCGCGTCTCGGCCCGTGTGATCGCGACATAGGCAAGGCGTTTCCAAAGGGGGATGCCTGCCTCCATCCGCCCTACCTTCGCCGCGACGAACAGGTCAGGCGCGAAGACCTGCACATCGGGCCATTGCGAACCTTGCGCCTTGTGGATCGTCACCGCCGAGCCATGCAGGAAGGCCGCCCCCATATGGGCGGCGGAGGGGATGAAAGGTTCTTCCTCATCCGGCAGTTCGATCTTGATGATCGAGGCGGCGGACACCTGCGGGTCCTCGGCGCCGATGACATGCAACTTGGCAAAACCCGCTTTCTTGCCGGGGCCGAGGTAGATGACCTGCGCGCCCTTGATCAGACCGCGCGCCTCCAGATCGATACGCTTCTTGCGGTGCTTCAGGGGCAGTTCGATCCCGTCGCAGATCAGGGGCTCACCCGGCAGCAGGTCGTCCTCGGGCGCGCCATAGGCGGCGCGGAACGCCTGGATCAGCCTGATGCGGGTCTGGTTGCGCCAGACCAACACGGGCGAACGCGCCATCATGTCCGCCTCGACCCGCTGGCCGACGATCACCCTGTCGTCGCGACGGGCGGCATCCTCGACCATCCTCTCGAAGGCTTCGAAACTCAGGTCCGGAT
>NZ_JBARVQ010000523.1:0-3219 GCF_049646345.1 Albidovulum sp.
GGATATCGCGCGGGGTGAAATCTCGGCTTTAAGGATGGCGTTTCCAAAGGCCAGTATCGCGGTACGCGAGGGGCTTGCCGCGCGGCTCTGGTTGCCCGATCCGGCGGATGTGCATGTTCTGGCCTCAGCCATAACCGGTCATGCCGATCTGATCGTCACCTTCAATGCCAAGGATTTTCCGCGCCATACCCTGACCGAAGAAGGCCTTCGGCGCGACGATCCCGACCATTTCCTGCTCGACCTCTGGCAGTCAGAGCCGGAAGCGGTGGAACAGGTGGTTGAGGCGGTGCGGGCCGAGGCGGAACGGCTTTCGGGCGCACCCCAGCCCCTGCGCCCGCTGATGAAACGCGCCCGCCTGCCGCGTTTGGGCAAGGCGCTGGCGGGGTAGGGTTATTCCATTGGGATATCGAACCCGTCCGGCGCCAGTTCGAACCCTTCGAACCGAAAGCCCGGGCTGACCGTGCAGCCAACCAGCGTCCAGTCCCCAAGCGTTCGCGCCGCCTGCCAGTGATGAACCGGCACGACGATCTGCGGGTGTTCTCCGGCCAATAGGTGAGGGCCAAGCAGGTGATCCCGGGCCGGGCCCGCATCACTTGCCGCCATCGACAGCACCAGCGGTGCGCCCGCATAGTGGTGCCAGATTTCGGCCGCATCGACCCGGTGCCAATGGCTGCGTTCCCCGGCTTTCAGCAGGAAATAGATGCAGGTTCCGGCCGGTCGCCCGTCGCCTTCGGCCACCCATGTCTGGCGGTACCAGCCGCCTTCGGGATGGGGGGAAAGGTCGAGTTGGGCGATGATTTCATCTGCGGTCATGGCCCATTCTTGCCTGCCCCGCACGGGGCCGCAACGCCCAAATGCGATTTGAGATGAGTCAAGGCGGGGTCCGTCCCGGCCTGTCAGGCTTTCCTTTAACGATACCACGAAAGGATCCGCCCGATGGCCATCTCAGCGCGCCAGTCCGCCATGATCCGCGAAAGCTTCGACCTGCTGCGCGAACGGTTGGAGCCGGCCTCGATCTATTTCTACGAAGCACTCTTCGCCCGCGACCCGTCGCTGAGGACGATGTTTCGCGACGATCTGGCCGGGCAAGGCATGAAATTCATGACGACGCTCGGCATGGCGGTCGAGAATATCGACCATCCCGAGAAACTCGGCGAGAGGTTCGCGGAACTGGGCAAGGGCCATGCGCTGATCGGCGTGAAAGCCGCGCATTTCGCACCCATGGGCGAGGCGTTGATCGACACATTGCGCAACGAACTGGGCGAGGGCTTTAGCGGGGAACTGGAAGTGGCCTGGCGCGCGGCCTATGCCGAACTGTCAGAGCGCGTGATCCGGCGGGGTGGGATTGGCTGACGCCCGCCCGTGATCACCAAAGTGGATGAGGCGAGGGACATGGCCTCAGCGCAGGATGCGGTCGATAAGGTGGGTGACGCATTCGTTGAGCCCATCTCCGGCCATCGACGGTATCGTGAAAGCGGTTGATGGGTTGAGGGGAAAGCCGTTGGAAAGTTCCGCCATCTGCCGGGTGATGTCGTCGTAGGATTTCAGGTGATCAAGGTGGCCCGGATGCCGCCGCCGGTTCCGGAATTGCCGGGCGGCTCGTTCAGGCGGGCAATCGCAATGCACCTCGATCACACGGTCAAAAGCAGTGTCCAGCCAGCCAGTCGCCGTGCCGGTGCCGTCAGGTCCTGTGCGGGGCCGCCAGTGCGAGACGAGGATTACTTGCTCAAATCCCTTAGCCGCCACTCGAAAAGCCTCATCGGCCTCCCGGCTCAGTGAGCGGCGCTTCTCTGGCGTCACGGTATCATGAAGCGCGAAGAGATCTTCAAGGAAGTCGTCTTTGTCGAGCACAGGCCATTGAAGAGCACGTCCCAACGCTCGGGCCAAAGTGGATTTGCCGCTGGCCGGAAGTCCGGTGACAATGACGGCGGTTCCGGTCATCGTTCAGCTTTCCACTGCGAAACAGCAAAGCCCCGGTCTGCGAACCGGGGCTTTGGGCTTGTGGATGGCACAGGCCTCAGCCCCTCAGGATCGACGCCCCGGCATATTCCGCCGTTTCGCCCAGCAGTTCCTCGATGCGGATCAGCTGGTTGTACTTTGCCAGCCGGTCGGAACGGGCGAGCGAGCCGGTCTTGATTTGACCGCAATTCGTGGCGACGGCGAGGTCGGCGATGGTCGCGTCCTCGGTCTCGCCCGAGCGGTGCGACATCACGTTGGTGTAACGTGCGCGGTGGGCCATATCGACGGCCTGCAGCGTTTCGGTCAGGGTGCCGATCTGGTTGACCTTGACCAGCATCGAATTGGCGCAGCCCCTGGCGATACCCTCGGCAAGGCGGGCCGGGTTGGTGACGAAAAGGTCGTCGCCCACAAGCTGGCATTTCGCGCCCAGAACATCCGTCAGATGCTTCCAGCCATCCCAGTCATCCTCGGCGCAGCCGTCTTCAATGGAGATGATCGGATAGTCCTTCACCAGCGCTTCGAGATAGGCGACGTTTTCTTCCGAGGACAGTGTTTTGCCTTCGCCAGAAAGGACATATTTGCCGTTCTTGAAGTACTCGGTCGAGGCGCAGTCGAGCGCCAGATAGATATCCTCACCCGGCTTGTAGCCCGCTTTTTCGATGCTTTTCAGGATGAAATCCAAAGCGTCGCGGGTCGATGACAGGTTCGGCGCAAAGCCGCCCTCATCGCCGATCCCGGTCGACAGGCCTGCCGCTGACAGCTCTTTCTTCAGCGTGTGGAAGACCTCGGACCCCATCTGTACCGCACCGCGGATATCGGGGGCGGCCACCGGCATGATCATGAATTCCTGAATGTCGATCGGGTTGTCGGCGTGTTCGCCACCGTTGATGATGTTCATCATCGGCACCGGCAGGATCCGGGCCGAGGTGCCGCCAACATAGCGATAAAGCGGCTGCGCGGTGAAATCTGCGGCAGCCTTGGCAACGGCAAGCGACACGCCGAGGATCGCATTGGCGCCAAGGCGGGCCTTGTTCGGGGTGCCGTCGATCTCGATCATCAGCCGGTCGATGGCGACCTGCTCGGTCGCGTCCTCGCCCAGCAGGTTCTCGGCAATCTCACCATTGACGGCGGCCACGGCTTCCAGCACGCCCTTGCCCATGTAGCGGCCCTTGTCGCCGTCGCGCTTTTCCACCGCCTCGTGGGCGCCGGTGCTTGCGCCCGAGGGCACGGCGGCGCGGCCCATTGTGCCGTCTTCCAGGG
>NZ_JBARVQ010000524.1:0-5494 GCF_049646345.1 Albidovulum sp.
CGGCTTGCGAAGAGGTGCGGCAACGACTGCCTATCCAGAAAGCGAGGTACCGTGCAAGTGAGGCATGGACGCCAAAAAAAAAGCCCCGGCGACAGGCGCCGGGGCAGTTGGGAGCGTCGTTCAGTTACGTCGTGTCAGGCGCGGCCCTTCCAGGGCACGAGCCACTTCTCGGCCATGCGCATCAGGATATCGATGCCGAAGCCGATCAGGCCGATCAGGATGATCCCCATGATGACAATGTCGGTCAGCTGGAATTTCGAGGCGACCATGATCATCATACCCGCGCCCCTTTCGGCGGCGACCAGTTCGGCGGCAACGACCGTACCCCAGCAGACCCCCATCGCCACTCGTGCACCGGTGAAGATGTCGGGCAGCGAGTTCGGCATGATCACATGGCGCATGATCTGCCATTTCGAGGCGCCAAGCGAATAGGCCGCATGAACCTTGGTGATCCGGACGCCGGAAACACCGGACCGGGCGGCGATCGCCATGATCCAGAGGGCAGCGAGGAAGAGAAGGATGATCTTGCCCGTCTCGCCGATACCTGCCCAGATGATCACCAGCGGGATCAGCGCCAGCGGCGGTACCGGACGCATGAATTCGACGATCGGATCGAACCAGCCGCGGAACCAGTCCGACAGGCCCATCGCGTATCCAAGAGGAATGCCCACGATGGCACCGCAAATAAAGCCGACGACCACGCGGAAGAGCGAATAGCCGAGATGCTGCAGAAGCGTGCTGCCACGGTAGCCTTCGTTCATGATATCCACGAACCGGCTGGCCACGGCTTCGGGCGAGGGCAGCCAGATCGGGTCCATCTGCAACCCGAGTGGCGGGGCGAACTGGATCGCGCCCTTGTCGCTGAGCGATACTGTGCTGCCGCTGACATTGATGGTCTGGCCGGGGGCGATGGACTTGCCATCGATGGCAACGACCTTGGCACCCTCTTTGCGGGTGACCTCATCGTTCTTGTCGAAGATGATCGTGGTGGAACGGCCTGAAGCCATCGACAGCACATCGTTCTTGGCAAAACCGTCGCCGGGCTCGACCGTGGGTTCTGCCACGTCCTCACCATGCTTGTGCACAACGACGCTGATCGTGGCGTCATCGCGGGTGCCGTCTGCAGCTTCCAGCGTATAGGTCAGTTCGGTTGCACCGATGAACGGGCCGGGCGCGTGCAGGAACGAGGGCAGGAGCTTCGAGCCGGTGAACGACCCCCAGATGAGGAACAGCGTCAGGATCGATACGACGCTCGCCACCCGGTTCGGCGTGACCGCGCTTTCGTCACCAAAGGTCACGGTCTTCAGCGAGGTATAGTCGGACCGGGCCTTGTGGACGAGGAATTTGGTGGCAACGAAGCTGCCGACGAAGATTGCGACATAGACCGCAAGGATGATCAGACCGGTCATTGCGCTGCCTCCGTGCGTCCCATGATTTCTTCTTCCATGTTCCAGATCATCGCGAGGATTTCCTCGCGCTTGACGGCGAAGTCAGGGTGTTTCTTGACCTCGCGCAGATCCTTGCCGACGCCGAGATCGGCGAAGGGCAGGCGGTATTCCTTGTGGATGCGGCCGGGGCGCGGGGCCATGACCACCAGACGCTCGCCCAGAAGCAGCGCCTCTTCCACCGAATGGGTGATGAGGATGATGGTCTTGCCCGTCTCTTTCCAAAGCTTGAGGACAAGGCTTTGCATCTTTTCCCGCGTCAGCGCGTCGAGCGCGCCCAAGGGTTCGTCCATCAGGATGACATCGGGGTGGTTGGCCAGGCAGCGGGCAAGAGCCACGCGCTGCTGCATGCCGCCCGAAAGCTCATAGATCGCCTTTTCCTTGAAGTCCCTGAGGCCGACGATATCGAGAAGGTGATCCACCTCCTTGCCGTAATCGGCCTCGCCCTGACCGCGCATGCGGGGACCGAAGCTGACATTGTCGCGCACGTTCATCCATTCGAACAAGGCACCCTGCTGAAAGACCATGCCGCGTTCGGCATCGGGCCCGGTGACCGGGTGGCCGTTCAGTACCAGCTTGCCCTCGGTCGGTGCCAGAAAGCCTGCAGCGATGTTGAGAAGGGTGGTCTTGCCACACCCCGACGGGCCAAGGACGCTCAGAAGCTCGCCCGGCGCCAGATCAAGGCTGACATTTTTCAGTGCCTGCACTGACGAGCCGTTGGGCAGGTCGAAGCGCATAGACAGGTTTTGTATGGAAAGTCCGGCCATTTCGCCACTTTCTTGAGGTGATTTCGAAGAAGACAATCGCGGGCAATCGTCAAAAAACAGGGCAGCGCGACGCACGACCCTTCAGTGAGCGAAAAGGGTCCGGGCGATGCCGCCCGGACCCGGCTCAACCGGTACTTACATGCCCGACGCAGCCGTGAGTGCGCCGGTGTTCACCGCACCATCATAGCTGTCGAGCGCTGCATCAATGGAGCCCGCGGCGACGAAGACATCGGCCACACCCTTCATGAAGGTCTGGGCACCACCGCCGAGCCATTTGGCGCTGAGCTGCTCTTCCACGGTCGGGAAGACGAAGGTCGCCATGGTCTCTGCCGTTGCGGTTTCATCCATGCCGGCATCCGCGGCGATGACCGGCAGCATTTCGGCGTGGTTCGCCTCATCCGCCCACATCGCGTTGGCATCTGCCGTCACTTTGAGGAACTTCGACAGCAGTTCCGGCTCACCCGAAACGAAGGAGGCAGGGGCCGAGGTCACGTCGAAGACGAGAATGCCCAGCTCTTCCTTTTCAGCGCCGGTCAGCAGGACGTTGCCGTTTTCCACCATCCGCCGCAGGGCACCGCCCCAGCCGCAGACCATGTCGAGCGAGCCCTGCGCGAAGGCGGCAGCGCCGTCTGGCGGGGCCATGTCGACGATTTCCATGGTCGAGGTGTCGACGCCGAAATGTTCCATCTGCTTGAGGAAGCCGTAATGCGCGGCGGTGCCGATCGGAATGGCGACTTTCTTGCCGGCAAGCTCACCGGCATTGGTCTTGTCGATCTCAAGATCGGTGCGCACGACGCAGTTGTCGTTCTCGGCATAGGACACAGCGACGTCGACGGTCTGGATGTCCTGACCGGCCGAGGTGGCGACGACGAAGGGCGGCACACCCTGGCTGACGGCGATCTGCACGTCTCCGCTCGCCATCGCTGCCGACATCGCGGTGCCGGTGTCGAAGCTGCGCCAGTTGATCTTGACGCCCATCTCTTCTTCATAGGTGCCTTTGACCTTCGCATATTCGAAAGGCATCGGCCATTCGAGGAAGTAGGCGACGGTGATTTCGTCAAGGGCATTGGCTGCCTGACTTCCGGCCATGAGGGCCATTGCGGCGACTGCGGTCGTCAGTGTCTTGGTCTTCATTTGGTCTCTCTCCCTGAGTTGATCCGGTCGTTTGCTGCGCACCATGATCCACACCACGATGCTGTCGAAGGAGGTTTTGGTATAGGGCCAGATTGGGGTGGTAATGTATATCCAGAATGGTCTGGATTAGCCTTGTCTAAGCAGTCCACCCCAAACGCGCCTCCCCTCGCATCCGGGCAATTCCGCGCCGTTCTTGCGCAGCAGGCAAGCGCCGACGGGTATTTTTCAGGACCGGGAAGCGCAGGTTTCGGAAAGTGAAACATCGACGCGGAACTGGTCTTATCTGAGTGCGCCCTCTGGCCCTACGGGCGGTGGCGGATTCGTGGTGATTTCACCTCAAAGACCGGTGTCGCAATGGCGTGTCCGTCACGGGGCGCTATATGCGGGACGGCAGGCTTCAACAAAGGTGAGCAAGATGAATAACTCTGTCTATTCAAACGATATTTCCGAAGTGATCGAGGCCGATCGCGCCCATCTCTGGCATCACCTGATCCAGCACAAGCCGTTTGAGACGAATGACCCGCGCGTTATCGTTGAAGGCAAGGGTATGCGCGTCTGGGATGCCAAGGGCACAGAATTTCTCGATGCGGTGTCGGGCGGCGTCTGGACGGTGAATGTAGGCTATGGCCGCGAATCCATTGCCAAGGCGGTCTATGACCAGCTGATCAAGGTGAACTATTTCGCCAACTCGGCCGGTTCGATCCCCGGTTCGATCTTCGCCAAGAACCTGATCGAAAAGATGCCGGGCATGGCCCGTGTCTACTACACCAACTCAGGCTCCGAGGCTAACGAGAAGGCCTTCAAGATGATTCGTCAGATCGCGCACAAGCGCTATGGCGGCAAGAAGCACAAGATCCTCTACCGCGACCGCGACTATCACGGGGCGACCATCGCCACGATGTCGGCGGGCGGCCAGGATGAGCGCAACGCGCAATACGGTCCCTTCGTGCCGGGCTTCGTCAAGGTTCCGCATTGCCTCGAATACCGCAAGCAGTGGGATGTGGAGAATTACGGCGAACGCGCCGCCGACGCGATCGAGGAAGTGATCCTGCGCGAAGGCGCCGATACGGTCGGCGCGCTCTGCCTTGAGCCGGTGACCGCAGGTGGCGGTGTCATCACGCCGCCGCAAGGCTATTGGGAGCGGGTGCAGGAGATCTGCAAGAAATACGATATCCTGCTGCATATCGATGAGGTCGTCTGCGGCGTTGGCCGTACCGGCACCTGGTTCGGGTATCAGCAATACGGCATCAAGCCGGATTTCGTGACGATGGCCAAGGGCGTTGCCTCGGGCTATGCCGCCATCGCCTGCATGGTAACGACCGAAGAGGTCTTCAACATGTTCAAGGAAGACGCTTCGGACCCGATGGGCTATTTCCGCGACATTTCCACCTTCGGCGGCTGCACGGCCGGTCCGGCGGCGGCGATCGAGAACATGCGGATCATCGAGGATGAGGGCCTGCTGGAAAACACGGTGAAGATGGGTGAGCGTACGGTGAACAACCTGCGCGCGCTGATGGAAAAGCACCGGGTGATCGGCGATGTGCGCGGCAAGGGGTTGTTCTGTGGGGCCGAACTGGTGGCCGACCGTCAGACCAAGGAGCCGGTCGACGAGAAAAAGGTCCAGGCCGTGGTCGCCGAATGCGGCGCGCAGGGCGTGATCATCGGTGCGACCAACCGCTCGCTGCCGGGCTTCAACAACACGCTCTGCCTGTCGCCGGCGCTGATCGCGACCCCCGACGATATCGACCAGATCACTGGTGCCATCGACAAGGCGCTGACCAAGGTGTTCAACTGACGTTTCAAGAGCTGGGTTTCATTGCAAGTACAAGCATTCGAACGAAAAAGGTTCGAACGCTGACGTAGTGTGAACTCTAAACGCCAATAACATCCGTCGGGTCAGGTTCCCGGCGGATGTTTTTTTAATTGTTGCTACGGATCGCACTCAACCGGCAAATGGGGCAGGTGGTTGCCGCCTGCTATAGTGTGCTGCAGGTCACAGCAATTGCCCCTCTTGCATCGCTGCACCTTAGCCAGATGTCGAACAGAGATGTCGATCCAGCGTGCTTGTAGCTTTGTTTGACATCGCTCCAATTCGGATCCTGCTCAAAAAAGCTCTGCCAAGTAAAACTCTGGTCATCGATATAGCTG
>NZ_JBARVQ010000525.1:0-2652 GCF_049646345.1 Albidovulum sp.
CTATTGATCAGGCCGATAATCCTCTTGCTGGCCGCGCCCGCGATCCTCGCGGGTGCGGCCCATGCCGTTGAGCCTGTTGCGCCTCTCCGCTTTCTTGCGACGGACGACATTCTGTCGATCCCGATGGCGCATATTGAACGTGCCGCACCTGTCTTTCTTTCTGGATCGTCCGGTGCCGGTGTCGAAATCACCTTTTCCGAGGATATGGATGCTCAGCTTGCCGCGTTCACGACGCGCCATGTGGGGGAGGTCGTCGATATTGCCGTCTGCGACACCGTTCTCGTCTCTCCAAAGATTCTAGAGCCTGTCAGCGGCAAGGCGCTGATACCGCTGGCTTCCATAGTAGATGCCACATCGCTTGCCGAACGGTTGCGTAGCGATGTGCCCTGTGGTGCGGGCGCCAATGGTTGAATAGTCCAAGCCGGGGACACTGTCCCGCCCTTGGTTTTGGAGGGAAGAAGACAGCGCTTCGAAATTGCGCTGAAGCCAAATTCGAACCAGTTCCATTCGATATCCGGCACTTGTTTCCTCAGCCAGAATTCGAAATGCAGACAGCGCCGCCCATTCCTTACGGCCGGGGTCCGAGATAGGCGAAACGATAGGCCAGTGCCACGCCGCCTGCACCGCCGAGGATGTTACCGAAAGTCACCCAGAAGAGGTTGCCTGCCGCCCGGGCAAGGTCTGGTGCGGCCCCGGCGGCCCAGCCCTGCGGGAAGAAATACATGTTGGCCACTGAATGTTCGAGGCCAAGCAGCACGAAACCGGTGATCGGCCAGAGGATGGCCAGGATCTTGCCCGCGACGGTCCGGGCCGCGAAGGTCAGCCAGACGGCAAGGCAGACAAGCGCATTGCAGAGCGCGCCGCGCATAACCGCCTCAAACACTGGCAGCGAGGCCTTGGCCCCGGCGATCTTCACCGCCGTTTCCCCCATTGGCCCATCAAGAAGCCCCGTCAGACCAAAGGCGAGGCCGAGGCTCGCCGCGCCAACCAGATTGCCCGCATAGACCACGGCCCAGTTGCGCAGAAGCTGCCGTCGCGTGATCTTGCCCTCGACCGCCGCCATGACCATCAGCGCATTGCCGGTGAACAGTTCCGCCCCGCCGACGATGACCAGAATGAGGCCGAGCGAGAAGACCACGCCGCCCAACATCCGTGCGGGACCATAGCCGGGGTCAACCCCGGTCATCACCATCGTATAGGCGGCTGCGCCAAAGCCGATGAAAGCCCCGGCCAGCATCGCCAGAACGAACATCTGCGCCAGAGGCAGCGCAGCCTTTGCCACGCCCGCGCTTTCGATCAGGCGGGCGATTTCGGCGGGTTTATAGGCATCGGCATGGGGCGTTTCGGACATGGAGGCTAGGATAGCGTTTGCGCCGCGCCCGTCCATAGGCGTGTCGCGGCCCGCCTCAACCGCCCACGCGCATCACGCTTGTGATCTTGTCGACACCGGCATCGCCGCCGCCGACATAGATGATCTTGACCACGTCACCGGCCACGAGGTCGGGCGAGGTCTCGGTCGCCTCGCCGAGGGGCCAGATCGTCTTGTCGTCAAGCACGATCACCCGCGCCGCCCGGTCGAAGGCAATGACAGTGCCGGTGGTTTCATCGGCAAGGGCAGGGGTGGCAAGCAGCAGGGGAAGGGCAAACAGCAGCGCGCGCATGGGCGTCACTCCAAAGGGGTTGCAGGGCGCAACCTATCATCGCGCCGGTGAGTCGGGCAGGGGGATTTGCGGGCATCACAGACAGGTGAGGCGGGCGATCCTGCGCCTCTATTGCCATGATGAGGCCAAATTGCCCCGCTACCCCGCCACCATGACTGACCACGCGCATCCCCGAAGACATAAGACCGGACGCGGTGACCGGCGCAAGCCGGGTATGGGGCGGTTCCTGTCCTCGGTGATCCTGAAGCTGATGGCCATTCCGGTTGTCGCGCTGGCGATGGCGGTTTCGGTCTATATCCGGACGAGCCCCTATCCGCCCTCTTCCGCCCTGGCCCATCTTTTGGCGCGTGCCGGATGCCCGGCGGCGGCGGCGATCGGGTTGGCCGAAGCGCGGGTTGGTGAAGTCGGCTATCATGCGCGGAACGACCCCGATGGCGACGGTATTGCCTGCGCGCCTGTCCCGGTTCCGGAGGGTCTGGCCACCCCCGGTCAGGTGACGGTGACCAAAGCGGGCGGGGCGAAATTCGTACGGCCGAAACCGGCGGAGGGGGGCTGAACGGACGGTCGGCAAAACGTCGGCAAACTGTCGGCAAAACGTATGGCATATGTCGAGCGACGCTATTTCGGCTCGCAGGCCTTGCCGTCGCCATCGCGGTCGAGGCCGTAGATGTCCGAGCCCACCACCCAGACCGGCCCCGTGACATAGGCCGGGCCGTTGCCCGAGCCTCCGGCGCAATCGACCTCCGAAGCGATGGGAACACACGCGCCGGTATAGTTCGGATCGCAATCCTGCGCCCCTGCAAGTGACGCCGGAACCAGCGCGAGGACAGCTAGGACCGGCAGGGCGCGCATCGGGGCTCCGTCAAGGATGTCTTAACGAAGGTTAACTGGGGGTGCGGGTGTCAGATGGCAAGCGTTCGTCTCCTTTGCTGCAGCAAATGCTTTCAAAGGAGCGGTATCAAACCGCGACAGGTCCGAACATGTCTTTGCC
>NZ_JBARVQ010000526.1:0-3639 GCF_049646345.1 Albidovulum sp.
GCGGCGCAAGCACACCCACCAGCGCCCGCCCGACATGGCCCGCACCCCAGATCCAGATGTCGCGCGTGGGCGCCGTCACCGGCTCCACCATCCAGCCATGCACCATGCGCGGCGCGGGCCGGAAGCCTTCTCCCCGCGCACGGGTCAGGATGCGGCGCACGGAAAGCGGCATATCGCCCGTGGTGCCGGGCAGGGGGCGGGCGATGACCGTGGCATCGCCAAGTGCGGTGAGCCTTTCGGCATCCCAGACCTCGGACAGAAGCACGACCGCGCCACCGCAGCACTGGTTCAGCGCCGGGCCGAGCGGCATCCGGTCGAGGCGGTCCGCACCTTCTGGCAGCAGAGCCCGCGCCCTGTCCGCCGCCTCATATTCCAAAGCGCCGCCGCCGATCGTGCCGGATTGCCCATCCGACCATACCAGCATCGCCGTGCCCGCTTCGCGCGGCGCGGAGCCCTTCACCTCGGCGACGACGACCCGCACAACGGCACCGTGTTCAGCCACCACGCAGGTCAGGGCTTCGCGGTCAAAGCTCATTTCGCCGCCCCTCTTGCACGCTTCACCGCCGCAAGCACCGCTTCGGCGGTCGCGGGTGCCTGAAGGTCGGGATAGTTCGGGCCGCAGGCGGCGCAGGCATCCGAGAGTGCCGAGAAGACCGATATCCCGTGCATGAAGGGCGGTTCACCCACGGCCTTCGACCGGTAAATCGTGTCTTCGCGGTTTGCCCCGTCCCAGAGCGATACGTTGAAGATGCGGGGCCGGTCGGAACAGGCGGGGATCTTGTAGGTCGAAGGCGCATGAGTGCGCAGCCGCCCCTTGTCGTCCCAGACCAGTTCCTCGGTTGTCAGCCAACCGGCACCCTGCACATAAGCGCCTTCCACCTGCCCGATATCGAGCGCGGGGTTCAGGCTTGTCCCTGCATCATGCAGGATATCGGCGCGCAGGATGCGGTTTTGGCCGGTCAGCGTATCGATCACGACCTCGCTGACGGCAGCACCATAGGAGAAGTAGTAGAACGGCCGCCCTCGGCCCGCCTTGCGGTCCCAGGTGATCTTGGGCGTTGCATAGAAGCCGGTCGACGAGAGGCTGACGCGCCCCATATAGCAGCGCGCGGCAGCCTCGGCGAAACTCATCTCATCGCCGCCGACGAAAACCTTGCCGTCCTCGAAATGCACCTTCGCGGGCACTGTCTGATGCTCGCGCGCCAGATAGTCGGCCATCCGGTCACGGATCGTGTCGCAGGCGGCTTTGACCGCCATGCCGTTGAGGTCCGAGCCGGAGGAGGCCGCCGTGGCCGAGGTATTGGGCACCTTGGCGGTATCGGTCGCGGTGATCGCGATCACGCCGACATCGACGCCGAAAGAGGCCGCCGCGACCTGAGAGACCTTGCGGAACAGGCCCTGTCCCATTTCGGTCCCGCCATGGTTCAAATGGATCGAGCCATCCGAATAGACATGAACCAGCGCGCCCGCCTGATTGAGATGGGTCAGCGTGAAGGAAATGCCGAACTTCACCGGGGTCAAAGAGATGCCCTTCTTCAGGATCGGATTTTCCGCGTTCCATTTGGCAATCGCCGCCTTGCGGGACGCAAATTCCGCCGAGGCCTCCAGCTTCGCAACCAGCCCGTTCAGAATGAAGTCCTCGACCTCCATATGGTAGGGGGTCGTCTGCTTCTTCATTGTCGAAATACCCCCGCCGGAGGCATCCTCCATCTCGGCATAGAAATTCGCCTTGCGGACGGCGAGCGGGTCGAGGCCCAGTTCAAATGCGATATGATCCATCGCGCGCTCGATCCCCAGCATCCCCTGCGGGCCGCCAAAGCCGCGATAGGCGGTGGCGGACTGGGTATTGGTTTTCAGCCGATGGCTCTCGATCCGCACATGCTCCAGATTGTAGGCATTGTCGGAATGTAGCATCGCCCGGTCGGCGACGGGCAGCGACAGGTCCTGTGCCCAACCGCAGCGCGCGAGTTGCAGGAACTCGATCCCGAGGACGCGGCCCGTCTCATCGACACCCGCTCGATATCCGATGCGGAAATCGTGGCGCTTGCCGGTGATGACCATATCGTCATCGCGGTCATAGCGCATCTTGGCGGGCCTCCCGAGCAGCCGCGCGACAAGCGCGCAGGACACGGCGAGCGCATTGCCCTGGCTTTCCTTGCCGCCAAAGCCGCCGCCCATGCGGCGGATCTCGACCCGGACCGCGTTCATCGGCAGGCCGATGGCCTCGGCCACCTTGTGCTGGATCTCGGTCGGGTGCTGGGTCGAGGACTGGACGATCACGCCGCCCTCGGCAGGCAGTGCCAAGGCCGCCTGACCTTCCAGATAGAAATGCTCCTGCCCGCCCATCTCGAACCGGCCTTCGACCACCCGGGGGGCGCCCGCGATGGCCTTCGCCGCATCGCCCTTGGACCAGATGACCGGGCCGCCTTCGAAGCGGCTGCCCGCCGCCATCGCATCATCGACGGTCAAAAGCGCGGGACGTTCCTTGTACTCGATCCTGCCCTTGCGCGCGGCTTTCCGGGCGGCAAGGTGGCTGTCGGCGATGACAAGGAAGATCGGCTGGCCGACATAGTGGACGGTACCGGTGGCCAGCAAAGGCTCATCATGGATCGAGGGCGAGACATCGTTGGCAAAGGGCAGGTCGTCAGCCGTCCAGACCGCGATGACGCCGGGGGTGGCACGGACCTCGGTCAGGTCCAGCAAGGTAATCTCGCCATGCGCCACGGTAGAAAGGCCGAAGGCCAGATGCGCGGTGTTTGCGGGCAGCGGCACGTCGTCGATGTAGCGGGCTGTGCCCGAGACATGGAGATGGCCGGAATCGTGTGTGACGGGTTTCGCGACGCTCATGCCTCTACCTCCAGCACCGAAACGGCCGCACCGGAACGCTCGTGGAAATAGCGCGTGAGCATGTTCTCAGCCGTCTCCAGCCGGTAGGCGGCCGAGGCGCGCATATCCGTCATCGGCGTGTAATCCCTAGCGAATTCGGGGAGGGCGGCAGCGATGGTTTCGGCCGCCCAGTCTTTGCCGGTCAGGAAGGCCTCGACAGCGGCGGCGCGCCTGGGGGTGCCGGCCATGCCGCCAAAGGCGATCCGGGCCGAGACGATCCGGTCGCCCTCCGTTTCGATGTTGAAGCAGCCGCAGACGGCCGAGATATCCTGATCAAAGCGTTTGGAAAGCTTGTAGCAGGCAAGGCCGGGCGCGGTATCGGGGATCGTCACCGCCTCGACGAACTCGCCCCTGGCGCGGTCCTGCTTGCCGTAATCGATGAAGAAATCCTCCAGCGCGATCTCGCGCCGCGCCGCGCCCTTGCGCAGATGAAGCCGCGCGCCCATGGCGATCAGCGCGGGTGGCGCGTCGCCGATGGGTGAGCCGTTGGCGATATTGCCGCCGATGGTCGCTGCCCCCCGCACCTGTTCTGAGGCGAAGCGACGCAAGAGTTCGGCAAAGGCCGGATGCGGGCCGTCCATGGCGCGGCGCAGGTCAGCGATAGTAACGCCGGCACCGACACGCCAGCCGCCCTCGACCTTTTCGATCTTCTGCAGATCGCGGCAGGCATGCAGGAAGGCCACCTCGGGCAGATCGCGGAGCTGCTTGGTCACCCAGAGCCCGACATCGGTCGCGCCCGCGACAAGGACGGCG
>NZ_JBARVQ010000527.1:0-7905 GCF_049646345.1 Albidovulum sp.
GGTCATCGCTGACACTCTGGGCGCGATCCTTAAATATCAGGACGATATTCAGAAGATTGCCGGTTCTCCCGCGAAAAAACTGCTCGACGAGGTGCGCGCCGAACTGGCGCCGGCCTGATGATCGCAATGTACTTTCATCTTGGCCGAAATACCTCGGGGGTCCGGGGGCAGCGCCCCCGGCGTGCAGCATATGCCTGAAACGCCGCCTCTCGATATCCCGGATGACGGCAAGCTGGTCGCCAACATTACCTATTTTGCCCGCGCGCTCCGCAAGGCCGGGCTGAAGATCGGCCCCGGTCGGGTGGTGGATGCGATACGGGCGGTCGAGGCGGCCGGGTTCTCCGAACGGCGCGACTTCTACTGGGTGCTGCATGCCTCTTTCGTCTCGCGTCCCGAGGACCGCGCGGTCTTTGCCCAGGTCTTCCGGCTTTATTGGCGCGATCCGCGATACCTGGAACATATGATGAGCCTGATGCTGCCCGCGATAAGGGGTGTGCAGGAGGAGCGGAGCGCGAAGGCAGGTGAAAAGCGCGCGGCCGAGGCGTTGCTGGATGGCACGGAGCGGGATCTGCCGGAAACCGGGCGAGAAGAGGAGGGAGAAACCGAGATCGAGGTTGATGCGACCGCGACAGCCTCAACCGAAGAACGCCTCCGCACGCTCGATTTTGAACAGATGTCCACCGCTGAGATCACCGAGGCCAAGCGCATGATTGCGCGGCTGGCACTTCCGGTCAAACCGCTGATCTCGCGCCGCACCTTCGCCGCATCCGCCGGGCGGTTGCCGGATTGGCGGCGCACCATCCGCTCGGCGATCCGCCACGGTGGAGAGGTGCACGATTTTTCGTCGAAAAATCGACGCCCGCGATGGCCGAACCTTGTCGTCCTCTGCGATATCTCTGGCTCCATGTCGCAGTACAGCCGCATGGTCCTGCATTTCGTCCATGCGGTGGCGAACCGGAAGGGCGCAGGCTGGGCGAAGGTCCATGCCTTTACCTTCGGCACGCGGCTGACCAATATCACCCGCCATCTCGCGCAGCGCGATGTCGATGCCGCTCTGACCGCTGCCGGGGCCGAGGCGCAGGATTGGCAGGGCGGAACCCGCATCGGCGCCTGTCTTCACGACTTCAACCGTGACTGGTCGCGCCGGGTCATGGGGCAGGGGGCGGTGGTTCTTATGATCTCCGACGGGCTCGACCGCGATCCGGTGGTGGACCTCGCGCGCGAGACAGAACGGCTGCACCTATCCGCCCGGAGGCTGATCTGGATCAACCCGCTTCTGCGCTGGGACGGGTTTATCCCCAAAGCGCGCGGCATCGCGGCGATGCTGCCGCATGTCGACAGTTTCCGTGCCGGGCATTCGGTCGCCTCGCTTGCCGATCTCGGGCAGGCTGTGGCCATGGCAAGGGATACCGGCGAACGGGACCGGCTGCTGCGGCTTGTCGGGAATGAGACCGGGTAAGCGGGCTTGCGCAGGCTTTGTACCGCTCCAACCATTGGGCAGTGGCGGGCCCGTTTGGCTTGGCGCATAGTGCGGGGCAGGAGGCCGAGATGGACAGGGCAGAGCACGACCGCATTCCCGAGATTGCGCTGGACTGGCACAGCGCCGGTAGTGGCGCGGCTTTGGCTACGGTGATCGAAACCTGGGGATCAGCTCCGCGACCCGTCGGCAGCCAGTTGGCGGTTTCGGGCGCGGGTGAGATGATGGGCTCGGTCTCGGGCGGCTGCGTGGAAGGGGCTGTGGTCGAAGAGGCGATGGCGGCACTCACGGACGGCAAGCCGCGTATCCTGACCTTCGGCGTCAGCGATGAAGAAGCCTTCGCGGTGGGTCTTGCCTGCGGCGGCACTATCCGGGTGCTGGTTGAGCCTGTTGGCACGGCCCTGCCGGAGGATCTTCTTGCCGATCTGGTCAGGGCGCGGGCGGAAAGGGTACCCATTGCCTATTCAGTCGATCTGGAAAGCTGGGACCGTACCCTGCTGCCGCGTGGTGGCGACCTTGTCGACCGGTTCCGTGCCGACAAGTCGGGGGTTGAGGAAAGCCACTTTATCGCAATCCACAACCCGCCTCTGAGGATGATCGTCGTGGGCGCCGTCCATATCGCTCAAGCCCTTCTGCCGATGGCGCGGGCCTGCGGGTATGATCCCTATCTGATCGATCCGCGCGAGGCTTTCGGTTCTGCAGCCCGGTTCCCGGGCGAGACGATCAGCCATGACTGGCCCGATGAGGCGATGGCGGCGATTGGCCTTGATACACGAACGGCGGTGGTGACGCTGACCCATGATGCCAAGCTCGACGATCCGGCGATTGAGGCCGCGCTTGCCTCTGATGTCTTCTATCTCGGCTGCCTCGGTTCCACCCGCACCCATGCCAAACGCGCAACGCGGCTGACCGTGGCCGGGTTCAGCGCGGATCAGATCGCCCGTATCCATGCGCCGGTGGGGCTGAACATCGGCGCGCGTTCTCCGGCTGAGATCGCCGTGTCGGTCATGGCTGAGATCACGGTCGTCCTCAGGGGGGCGAAGTGAGGTTCGGACCGGTCCCGACAACGGAAGCGCTGGGCGCGATCCTTGCCCATTCGCAGATGGCGGGTGGGCGCAAGATTGCCAAGGGAACGGTTCTGGACGCGACCGCTGTCGCGGTCCTTCGAGATGCCGGTATCGCCAAGATCACAGTCGCGCGGCTCGAACCCGGCGATGTTGTCGAAGACGCGGCGGCTGCCGCGCTGGCCGCCGCTTTGGTGCCCGATCCGGACGCGGACCGCCTGAAACTCTCGGTGCCGCATGCCGGACGGGTCAACCTGAATGCGACGGCACCGGGCATCGTGGAACTGGATGCCGACCGTATCCATGCGCTGAACCGTATCGACCCCTCACTGACCCTAGCCACCCTTGCCCCGATGACGCGGGTCACACCGGGGATGCTCGTGGGCACGGTCAAAGTGATCTCCTACGCCGTCGCGGGCGATGCGCTCGGCGCGGCCTGCGAGGTGGCACAGGCCGCGATCCGGGTGCGCCCGGTTGCCCTGACCACGGCGGGCCTTGTCCTGACGACGCTTGACGGCGCACCGGACAAGCTGACCGGCAAGGCACGGGAAGCGGTCGAGGGGCGGCTCAGGACGCTTGGCATGACCCTGTCCGATGTCAGGATCGCCCGGCATGAGACAGATGAATTGGCTGCCGCGCTGGACACTCTGGGCGGAGATGTCGCCCTGATCCTGACCAGCGCGGCGACCTCCGACCTCCACGACACGGCACCTGAAGCGGTGCGTAAGGCTGGGGGCACAGTTGCCCGCTTCGGCATGCCGGTCGATCCCGGCAATCTGTTGTTCATTGGCCGGTTGAAGGGGCGTCCGGTTGTCGGCCTGCCGGGCTGTGCCCGCTCACCCGCGCTGAACGGAGCCGACTGGGTGCTGGAGCGGCTGGTCTGCGGGCTGGACGTATCGGGTGACGATATTGCGGCAATGGGGGTTGGCGGGCTTTTGAAGGAAATCCCGATCCGCCCGCAACCGCGCGAGCGGTCCTGATCCGGCGGCACCCGGTATCGCATCGGCAAAAGCCTGCCGGAAATTCCGCCTGCCGCATTCGGCGCGCGCCGGGCGTTCCGATCCCCTGTATGGCGGGCATCCGGTGGCCCGCTCAGGCAGGAGATCATGGCGCGCATCTTCATCTTCGCATTCGATCTGGGCGAGGCATCGCAACTTCGGCGAATTCGCAGCCTGCGGGCGCTGGGACATGACCTGCGCATCGCCGGATTTCGGCGCGGCAATCAAACGGCGCAGGCAGAGCTGGAGGCCGGATATGTCGAACTTGGCCGGGTTGGGAACAACCGGTTGGCGCGGCGTGCCCTGACGCTGATCGCAGCTTTGTGGCGGTTCATCCGTCAAGGTGGCGGGCTTCGTGGTGTCGATGTCATCATCGCCCGGAATTTCGACCTATTGCTTCTGGCCTGGGCGGTGCGGGTGACCTGTCGCGGGCGATCTGTCCGACTTGTCTACGAATGCCTCGACATCCATGGGATTTTCACGCGCCGTGACAGGATCGGTGCCGCGATGCGCTGGGCAGAGAGGCGTCTGTTGCGGCGCATAGACCTGCTGATTATCTCGTCGCCCGGGTTTCTCAGCGGCTATTTCGAACCGATTCAGGCCTATGACGGTCCGACGGCGCTGATTGAGAACAAGATGTGGTTCGACGGAGCAGTCATACCACGACCGACGCAGGCGCGGCCTGTGCGATCAGATCGGCCCCTGACCCTCGGCTGGGTCGGCTCGATCCGCTGTGAGCCGAGCCTTGCGCTTCTGACTGCGACGGCCCGGCATCTGGGGGACCGGCTGCAGATCCGCATCCATGGCAATGTCCACCGCCATGTTCTGACGGATTTCGATCGCCGTATCGCCGAACTTGGCAACGTGACCTATGCGGGCGAATACCGGTATCCGGAGGATCTGGCCGCGATCTACGGGGGCTGCGATCTGGTCTGGTCGCAGGATCTGTGGCAGCGGGGCGCGAATTCCGACTGGCTTTTGCCCAACCGCATCTATGAGGCAAGTTGGTTCGGCTGCCCCTCAGTCGCGGTCGCCGATACCGAGACCGGGCGTCGCGTTGTCAAGGACGGGCTGGGTTTCGTGATCGAACGGGCGGATACCGCCGCACTGGCACACCTGCTTAACTCTCTTGACCGGAGCCATATCCGGGAGGTGTCGCAAGCGGTTCTGGACATGGACAACCGGGTATTCAGGCTGACGTCGGACGACGTAGCCCAAGCCTTCGCGACTGTTTTATGATTGCGGAAGGTTCCAAAGCCCTGTTGCCAGTCACCTTTATCACGGCGTCGTGATCATCAACCCGTCACAACGTTCTGGCGAAACGGTCAAAATCGTACATTCCCGGCACCTTGCCGCCGATCCGCGGGCCGTTTCGGCGGGATTTTGCAATCATGAGTTGCGCGCTCGAAAAGCGCTCGCGGTGGCGGGCAGACCGGTCATAGGGTGCGCCCGAACGAACAGGACGGGGATCTCAGACAATGTCGGTCGAAGGCAAGGGGCTTGCGTTTGAGTTCGGTGAAGAGGTGAGTATCGCGCCGCCGCTTGTGCAGGGTGCGGATGCGCGCACATCAATTGTCGGCGGAGTTGTGAAACGCGCGGCCGATATCGCCATCGCCGCAATCGGGCTGCTCATGTTGGTGCCACTCTTGCTGCTGATCGCCCTTGCGGTCCGCGCGACCAGCCGGGGGCCGGTCTTTTTCGGGCACCGCCGTATTGGTGCCGGTGGCAAAGTGTTCCGCTGCTGGAAGTTCCGCTCCATGGTCGAAAATGGCGAAGCGGTTCTGACCCGCTATCTGGCCGAAAACCCCAAGGCGCAGGCCGAGTGGGACGAGACGCGGAAACTGAAGGATGACATCCGTATCACACTCATTGGCCGGATCCTGCGGGACTACAGTCTGGACGAACTGCCCCAGCTTGTGAACGTCCTGCGGGGTGAGATGAGCATTGTCGGCCCGCGTCCCGTGGTGGCGGATGAGTTGGGACTGTACGGGTCAGATGCCCGCTTCTACCTTGCTGCGCGGCCGGGGATCACCGGCCTCTGGCAGGTCAGCGGCCGCAATGATGTAAGCTATGAGACCCGCGTCGCGCTGGACAAGGCATATGTTCTTGGCTGGTCGGTGAGGGGCGATCTCGGGATCATTCTTCGGACCATTCCGGCCGCCCTGTCGGCCCGGGGGGCCTATTGAGCCACGTGGTGATGCCATGACGGATACGGTGGGCGCGGCGATGGCGCACGATTACGCGCATCCTGGCACCGGCCGGTCGCGCGCGGCGGTTCTGGGCGTTCTCTGGTCAGCGCTTCATACGGCCGTGCCGACTCTTGGCGCGGGCCTCGTGTTCTTTGTCGCCGCCCGCTACCTCTCGCCTGTCGAATTTGGCGTGGTCGGGCTGGCCGCCAGCATCGTGGCCTTTGTCACGGCCCTTGCCCCCGGCGCATTTGGCGAGGCGCTGATCCAGCGGCGGGACATTGACCGGGACCATATGAATGCGGTCTTTTGGCTGACCAGTGCGACCGGCGGCCTTCTGTTCCTTGTCCTTCTGGCCTCTTCCAGCCGGATCGCGGCGGGAACGGGCGAGGCATCGCTTGGCCTTCTTCTGCCCTTCCTCGCGCTCAAGCTGCCCTTCGATCTGGCGGCCACCGTGCCCAATGCGCTGATCGTCCGGTCGATGCAGTTCCGCCTGATCGCCCTGCGCACGACGCTTGCCACCGGGATCGGGATGGCGCTCTGCCTCGGGCTGCTGTTTGCGGGGCAGGGCTATTGGGCGCTGGCTGTCAGTCAGGTTTCTGTCAGCGTCGTCAATTGCATCGCTGCCTATTGGGTCACGCGCTGGCGGCCGGGTGCCGGGCTCAGCCTGTCGCGGCTGAGGGAGCTTGCCCGCTACAGCCTGTTCGCCTCGGGCACGCGGATGCTGAACCTGATGTCGCTGGATCAGATCCTTGTGGGTCTTCTGGCCGGGGCGCCAGTTCTTGGGCTGTACTACTTCGCGCGCCGCCTGTTCACCCTTCTCAATTCTATGATCGCCGGGGCGCTCTCGTCAGTGTCGCATGTGCTGCTGTCGTCCCTGCAAGGCGATCCGGGCAAGGTGCGCGAGGCTTTGTTCCTTGCCACCTTCGCCTCATCACTCATAGCCTTCCCGGTCTTTGCCGGGATCGCGCTGATTGCAGACGATCTGGTGCCGCTGGTCTTCGGTGCGGACTGGGCGGGCGCAATCGTGCCGATTCAGGCCTTTTCGGCCATCGGTGTTCTGGCCGGGATCGGCATCGTGCAGGGTGCGCTGGTCACCAGCCAAGGCAGGGCGGGGGCGTGGTTCCTGTATCAACTGGCACAGCAGGTCACGACGTTGGGGATCGTGGCGCTGCTGCATGACGATCTCGGCCAGATGATGATTGCCATCGCCGTGAAGACGGCATTGCTCTGGCCCCTGTCCGTTGCGATGACCGTGCGGCTGCTTGGCTGCCCGACCTTTTCCTATCTGCGGGCCTTCCTGGCACCGACAATGGCAACGCTGGTCATGGCGGCGGGTGTGGTTTTGGTCCCGGTGCTGCTGTCGGGCGCCGATGCGGCGGTGATCCTGCCGGTCCAGATCGTCGCCGGCTTGCTTCTTTATCCACCGGCGCTGATCGCGCTCGGCCACGGGCGGCTGAGAGAGCTTTACCGCCGGGCCAAGACAAAGGGACATTGACGGATGAAGCTGACCTATTTTCAGGGCGTAGTCCCGAATTTCGGCGATGAGCTGAACGCGACGATGTGGGATCATATCCTGCCTGCCGGGTTTCTTGACGATGATCCGGGCGAACTGTTCATCGGCATCGGATCCATCATCCAGCACGACTATCCGGCGCAGGCGCGCAAGATCGTCGTGGGGGCGGGCTATGGCGGCTATACGCGTATGCCCGACGTGCATGACGGAAGCTGGGATATCCGCTTCGTCCGGGGGCCCCAGAGCGCCGAGGCGCTGGGGATCGACCCCGCTCTTGCCATCGTCGATGCGGCGGTGCTTTTGCGGGCGACACCGCTGCCGGAACCGGCCGATGGCATCGGTATTGCCTTCATGCCGCATTTCGAAAGCCTTGAGCGCGGCAACTGGGCCGAGGCCTGCCGTCTTGCGGGCATTCACCTGATCGACCCGACGCGGCCCACGGATCAGGTCATCGCCGAGGTGAGAGGGGCCAGGCTGCTGATCACCGAAGCGATGCATGGTGCCATCGTCGCCGATGCGATGCGGACGCCGTGGATCGCGGTCAGGACCATGCATGCAGTCCACCGTTACAAATGGTTCGACTGGGCGCGGTCGCTCGAGATCGCCTATCGCCCCCGTTTCCTTATGCCCTCGAACGGGCGTGAGGCCTGGGCGGCGGCGACAG
>NZ_JBARVQ010000528.1:0-3389 GCF_049646345.1 Albidovulum sp.
GGCGCACACTGGGGATGTGATCATCCGCATGCGCGCGATCCAACCCGACGAGGCGGCGCTTTTGGGGCTTGCGCCGCATCAGGCGGGGATCGAACTGGAACAGATCATCCGCGACGATACTGGTCTGGCCTTTTGTTTTGGCCGTCAGATCTGGCGTGGTGAGCTTGCGGAGTTCTCGGCCCATGCAATCGTGAACCGTTGATCTAACGCGTGATCTACCCTCATATTTTGGAAGGCTCGGCCGGATGCAGGTCTTGCCAAAACTCCTGAAAAGCCACGGCTTGAAACCCGCACTCAACACCCGCGTGGCCAATGACGCGCCACTTTCCTGATAACGTTCGAAACGCGTCAGAGAATGTCGAGCGAGACCTTCACCCGGTCCATTACGATTGAGGACGTGAACCGGCTGACATTGGATTCGTCAAAGAAGTATTCCTGCGTGAACGCCTCATATTCCTTGATGTCCCCGACGACGACGATCACGATGAAATCGGCCTCACCTGTCGTATAGTAGCATTGCTGCACCGCCGGGGCGCTGCGCATCCTTCGCTTGAACGCATCGAGATGCATGCGGCTTTCGCGCTCAAGTACGACCTCAACGATCACTGTCAGTTCGCGCCCGAGCTTGGAGGGCGACAACACGGCGATCTCTTTCTCGATCACGCCGGTTTCACGCAGTTTCTTAAGCCGTTTCTGAACCGCCGGTGTCGACAGGCCAATGCTCAATCCCAGCGATTCGGCGGTCAGCCGGGCATCCGCCTGCACCAGAGAAAGAATTTCATAGTCTTTATCGTCCATGTCAGTATTTCGATCGTTCTGCCGGGCCAACACAACCCTTTTTATCAAAAACCACGGATATTCGAGCAAAAGTCTCGCAACCTCCCGGTAAAATTCCGGATGGGAGATTGGGTGTGAAGCCATGGTGAATTCGGGAGGACGGGCCACCGCTTGGTGGCTAGTGGCTTTGAGTTCGAGGTTTTCGCATCCGAAATCCGCACCGTCAGGGAGGAAAACATGACAGCAAGATCGACAAAGACACTTTTCGCAGCGGGCGTGATGCTCGCCGCCAGCACGTTTTCGGCAGCCGCCGGCCCGTTGGCCGACCGCATTGCCGCGGGCGAGCCGATCCGCATCGGCTTTTCCAATGTACCGATCTGGGGTTATCCGGATGACAGCGGTGCTGCCAAGGGGTTTGTCAATGAAATCGCCCTCGGGGTGTTGGCCGAGATGGGCTACACCAATGTCGAAACCAGCGTCACCGACTGGGGCGGATTGATCCCGGGCCTGCAGGCGGATCGCTATGACCTGATCACCGGCGGTCTTTATATCCTCAACAGCCGCTGCCAGAACATCGCCTTTTCCGAGCCGATCGCCCAGACCGGGGATGCTTTCATCGTCCCGGCCGGCAATCCGAAGAACATCCAGACGTTCAAGGACATCCTGAATTCCGGCGCGATCATGGTGACGGGCGCTGGCTACAACACCGTCGAATCCGCCAAGAAGGAAGGCCTCGGTGACGATCAGATCATGCAGGTTCCCGGACCGTCGGAAATGCTGGCAGCCGTCAAGGCTGGCCGCGCCGATGCGGGCGGCATGACCTATTTCGAGGCGAACCACTTTGCCGAGACCAATGACGACATCGACGTGACCGATCCGGCGGCCCTGCCGGACTGGACGCTGAACTATGTCGGCATCGGTTTCCGGTTCGACGACGCCGATTTCATGGCTGAATTCAACAAGGCCGTGGCGGACTATGTTGGCACCGACGCCATGTTGGCCTCGGTCGCGGAATATGGTTACACCGACGCGAACCTGCCCGGCGACAAGACCGCCGAATGGGTCTGCGCCAACCGCTGACCTCAACGCGTGGCGGGCCTGCCAGGCCCGCCACTTTTTCCGATCTTCAGCAGAGCGCGGGCGGATGAGCATCTACGATTTCGTACTTCAATACTGGCCGCGCCTGCTGACCGGAACCGGCATAACGCTGGCCCAGTTCCTGCTGGCCGCAGCGCTCGGCATCGCCATCTCTCTCTGCATGGGGCTGATGAAACTGTCGCAAAACGGCTTTTTGCGCGGCGCGGCCGTGACCTATATCGAGATCTTTCGCGGCACCTCTCTGGTCGTCCAGCTTTACTGGATCTTCTTCGTCCTGCCGCTCTTCGGTCTGTCGATCGAGAAATTCACTGCAGGTTACCTCGCCGTCGGCATGAACATCGGGGCTTACGGCGCCGAGCTGGTGCGTGGCGGCATCCTGTCGGTTCCGAAAGGCCAGTGGGAAGCAGCCCTTGCGATCAATATGAGCCCGGCGCAACGCATGCGCCGCATCATCCTGCCGCAGGCGCTGGTCAACATGCTGCCACCCTGGGGCAACCTGATGATCGAGCTCTTGAAGGGCACGGCGCTCGTCTCGCTTATCTCGGTGGCGGATCTGATGTTCGAGGCAAGGCAGATCAACGCCTCGACCTTCCTGTCGGCGCAGGTCTTTGGCGCGGCACTGGTGATCTATTACATCCTCGCCCGCTTCATGGTGACGCCGTTCATGCGCTGGCTGGAACGCCATATGGCGCGCAAGCTGGGGAGGGCCTGAGCCATGTTCGACTGGAAATGGGACTTTACCTGGGAAATTCTGCCGCGCCTGATCCATGCCACCGGCAACACGCTGATCGCGGCCCTTGCGGGTTATGCCATCGCATTGGTGCTTGGTCTGGTTCTGGCACTGGCACAGCGGACGCCTTATCGCCCGGTGACGCTGATCGTGCGGGAACTGGTTGAGTTCATCCGCTCCACCCCGCTGTTGTTGCAGATCTTTTTCATCTTCTATGTCGGCCCGCAATTCGGCATCCGGCTCAGCCCCTGGGTCTCGGGCATGATCGCCATCGGCCTGCACTATTCCTGCTACCTCTCAGAGGTCTATCGCGGCGGGATCGAAAGCGTCGCCAAGGGGCAATGGGAAGCGGCAACAGCGCTCAACATGACCATTGCGCAGAAATACCGCCGGGTGATCATCCCGCAGGCCATTCCGCCCGCGCTGGCGGGTATGGGCAACTACCTTGTCGGCATCTTCAAGGATACGCCGATGCTGTCGGTGATCGGGGTTGCCGAACTGATCCACACCGCCAATGCCATCGGGTCGGAAAACTACCGTTTTCTGGAACCCTACACGATGGTGGGTATCATCTTTCTCGCGATTTCGCTTCCGGCGGCCGGTGTGATCCGACTGTTCGAAGGCTATGTCCGCCGCAAACTGGGACTGTGAACATGCACGACGTATCGGCCTTTCCGCTTGAAATCACCGGCACCCCCGCGCCCATGGTCAGCTTTCGTAAGGTGACGAAGTCTTACGGGCCGCTCACCGTGCTGGATGAGCTGGACCTCGACATCGCGGCGGG
>NZ_JBARVQ010000529.1:0-12276 GCF_049646345.1 Albidovulum sp.
GCGCCTTCGGCTTGGTTCCGGGCGAAGGGGAAGATCCGCTAAGGTCCGCAAAGGGCTCGACGCACCAGCCAATCACCACCACGCGCCCGTTTCACCGGCAGAGCCGTTCATGTTCCTGAATGGCAAAGCGGTCAGTCATGCCCGCGACGTAATCAAGCACAACCCGGGCGAGTTCGGTTTCATTCACGGCATGGGCCACATCGGCGCGCCATTCGGCGGGCAGCAGCGCCGGGTCGCGCATGAAGAGCGGGAAGAGATCGTTGATCATCGCCGTCACCCGCTGGCGTTCAACCACCACGGTCGGTGCACGGTACATGCGGGTGAAAAGGAAGGACTTGATCGCTTTCAGGTTCTGGTAAAGCGGTTTCGAAAACCGGATGATCGGCCCTTCCATATCGCGGATCGCCTGTGCCGATTGCGGCTCGCTCGAAGTCAGGCGGTTCTGCGCCACCGCGATCACATCCTCCACCATCACGCCGAAGACCCGGCGCAGGGCCTCATGCCGGCGGCGGGTCGGATCGAGATCGGGATAGAGCCGGTCCACCTCTTCAAAACAGGGGCCGGTGACGGGCAGCTCCATCAGATCGGCCTCGGTGAAAAGGCCCGCGCGCAACCCGTCATGCAGGTCGTGATGGTTGTAGGCGACATCGTCTGCAACCGCCGCCACCTGCGCCTCGGCCGAGGCATGGGTGGAAAGCTCCAGATCGTATTCGGTGTTGAATTCGGAAAGCGCATAGGGCATCGCCCCCCCGTCCTTCACCGCATGGCTGCCGCTGGCATGCGGACCGATGACCGGGCCATTGTGCTTGGCGATACCTTCCAGCGTCTCCCATGTCAGGTTCAGCCCGTCGAAATCGGCATAATGCCGTTCCAGCCGGGTGACGATGCGGATCGCCTGCGCGTTGTGGTCGAAGCCACCATAGGGTGCCATAAGGTCATGCAGCGCGTCCTCTCCGGTATGGCCGAAGGGCGGATGGCCAAGATCATGGGCCAAAGCCACCGCCTCGGCCAGTTCGACATTCAGCCCCAGAGTGCCCGCGATGGTGCGCGCGACCTGTGCCACCTCGATGGTGTGGGTCAGGCGGGTGCGGTAATAGTCGCCCTCATGCTCGACGAAGACTTGCGTCTTGTGTTTCAGCCGCCGGAAGGCCGAGGACTGGATGATCCGGTCCCGGTCGCGCTGAAACGGCGAACGGAAGGTGGACATGCGTTCGGGATAGAGCCTGCCGCGGCTTTGATCGGGCTGGCAGGCATAGGGGGCAAGGGTCATGGCGCCTGTTCTTGTCGTCTTACGTCCCCCATCATATATGATGGTCATTGAGGAATTGACACGGGCGATTGCCGATGGACCTGAACCTGCCGCCGAAAGTGACCGACCGGGCCTTTGCCCGGCTGGCCGAGATCAATGAAGGTGCCGGTGAGGCCAAGGCCCTGCGCATCGCGGTTGAAGGCGGCGGCTGTTCCGGGTTTCAGTACGACATTCGCCTTGATGATCCCGCACCCGAGGATCTGGTGCTGGAAGGTGCGGGCCAGAAGGTGCTGATCGACGCGGTCTCTCTGCCCTTCCTGACAAATGCCGTCATCGATTTTTCCGAAGAACTGATCGGCGCGCGCTTCGTGGTCGAGAATCCGAACGCCACCTCGTCCTGCGGCTGCGGCACGTCGTTTTCGATCTGATCCG
Source organism: Albidovulum sp. (assembly GCF_049646345.1). GTDB lineage: Bacteria > Pseudomonadota > Alphaproteobacteria > Rhodobacterales > Rhodobacteraceae > Albidovulum. The sequence goes on from NZ_JBARVQ010000529.1 coordinate 1,682, forward strand.
AGAAAACGCCACAGCCACTGGCCAAGGCGTTTCCATCTGGCCAAACGGTTTACTGGTTCGGGAAGTAATCCTCACAGGTGCCTTCGCGGTAGACATCGGCCGTGCAGCAATGCAGGCCGCCGCCGAATGCATAGGCATCGCGCAGCTCGACCGGGACGACCTCCATCCCCAGCTTGTCCATCTGTTCCATCTGATAGACTTCCGAGGCTTCGACACAGACGGTCTTGGGGTCAAGCACCAGCACGTTCATGGAAAGCCAAGTCGAGGAATAGCAAAGCGGCGGCGGGGCGTTGTGCGCGGGTTGCGCAGCGTCCACGATCTCCCAATCATTGGCCCTGAACATCTTGCGCTGATCTTCCGGCAGGCGGCGCTGCGGGTTGTTCAGGATCAGACCGGGGCGCAAGGGCGTGAAGGTCGCGTCGATATGGATCGGATAGGGATCGCCGGGGAAGTTCACGGTATGAACCCGGTGATCCGGGAAGTGACGGCGCAACCACTCGATGCCTTTGAGGTTGGTGGTGAAGCCGTGCTGCACCACAAGGTCGCTGCCAAAGCGCAGAACATCGGCGGCGTCGAACAGCGGCTCTTCCTCGGTCGTGACGAAGAACTTCTCGGCCGCCCATTTCAGGCGCTTTTCCACACCGATCTTGTCGGAGAGGTAATCGGGGTGATAATCGGCATCGGTCAGCCGCGGCTTCGGCGCGCTTTCATGGCGGAACTTCGGGTCTTCGTTGAAATATTGCTGCATCAGCGGCCGGTAGTTCAGATATTCGAACCAGCGGCAGCGATAGGACATCGTCGCCTCCAGCATCTCCGACCCGACGGTCAGAAGCACATCGCGCGGCGGCATGCAGCCGAACTGGCTGTCAGTGTGGAAATCGGGCGTGGTGGCGGGCAGCGCATGGTCGATCGGCGTGGGCCGGTCCACCCGGATGCCACGCCCCTCAAGCATAGCCGCGAAATTGTCCAGAAGCTCATTGGCGCGGTCAATCGTCTCCTGCGGGCGACGTCCCCACTGGCCGCGCATGTCGCTGTCCTCGGGCACCTTGGCATCCAGCGCCGGTTCCTCGGGCGGGATATGGCAATCATCGGCCCGGCCGACGATGACATGTTTAAGCGGGTCCCATTCGTTCCAGCTGTTCACGACGGTCTTTTGCATCTGATCCCATCCCGCGGTCTGCGTTCATGCGAACTCCTAGGAGGATGACGGTGCACAGACAAGTCCCGGAAGCGACGCGGTCCCGACAACGCGCGCCATTTCAGGCCGTCCGGCCCCTGTCAGCCGACCTTGTGAAGCGAAGAGAACAGCCGCGGATCGATGCTTTCGGCGACGAAGGTCGGACCTTCAGTCAGGATCGACACGGCATCATGGCTGTGCAGGCTTTCCTGATGGCTGGCCACAACGCGGAAATCGCCGATCCGGTCGTCGCCCAGCAGCCGCTCTGCGAAACTGCGTGCCGCGTCCTCGACGAAAATCGGATTGGCGGCATTGAGTTCGGCGAAGGCCTGTTCATCCTCGCGCTTGACCATGACTTGCGTTTCGGTCGGCACGGCGGCGCGGGCAAGGTCGATCAGATCCTCGTACCAAAGGCGTTTCCCACCTTCTTCCACCACCGAAATCCGCGCGACCGAACGCTGCGAATGCGGGGTGGCCAACTGGCCGCGGGCCTGGCGCGCATGTTCGGAAAGTTCCAGCGAACAGGGGCAGGTTGAGGAATAGACATAGTCGAGATGGGTGATCCGGGTCTGCCGCCCTTCCCGCTCCATCAGTTCCAGCGCGATGTCGTAATATTGCCAGCCGGTCAGGCCCGAGCGCAGTGACTGCACCTTCGCGGGGAAGGAAAACCGCATCATCAGGCGGGCATCGATGCTGTCATGATCCTTCTTATAGTCCTCCAGCACGGCGGCAAGGACGGAAAAGGAAAAGGTCCGCTCGGCATGGGCATAGAAGGACCGCATGATGCGGCTCATGTTGATGCCCTTCTTTTCGCCGATCAGGGACACCGTGCCGGTGACCGAGGTTTCCAGCGTGATGTCGCCGCCATCGCGGGTGTGAAAGACGATGGGCAGACGGAAGTTGGAGATACCAACATGCTGGATCGGCGCCTGCGCCCCGACGATCAGGCTTGAGGGGCCGTTTTGAAGATCGGGCATGGAGGCGCGGTAAGCCTCATCAGCGGTGAAACCTTCGGGGTAAGTCCGCGACAGATCCGGATAATTGCCGACCTCTCGCCCCGGCAACAGCCGGGCGATGGCAGGGTCGAGCCGCGCCACCTCGGTCGGATCGGCGCGTTCGGCCCATGCACGCAGCACCGCCAATGCCTCTTCCGCATCGGCGCGGTTCGGTTCCCGGTCAATCTCGCCCACGAAATTCATGGCAAGCTCCTCGATGGTCCGGATATGACCGGACGACCCATTATGCGGGAAGGCCGGGGGCCTTGTCCAACCCTACGCGGATATTCTCGGCGCTTTCGCGACCTTAGACCGCATCCAGCGCCTGCCGTAGATCGGCCAGAAGGTCGCCCGCATCCTCGATCCCGACGGAAAGGCGCACCAACCCCGGCGTGATGCCAAGCGTCACCTTTTGTTCGGCCGGAAGCCGCTGATGGGTGGTCGTGGCGGGATGGGTGATGATCGACTTGGCATCGCCGAGATTGTTGGACAGCTTCACGATCTCCAATGCGTTGAGGAAGCGAAATGCCGCCGCCTGCCCGCCCTTGACCTCAAGCGTCACCACCGTGCCGCCCGCGCCCATCTGCGCCATCGCTATCCCGTGCTGGGCATGGCCCTTCAGCCCCGGATAGATCACGCGGGCCAGCTTTTCATGCCCTTCCAGCGCCTCGGCCAGTGTCAAAGCATTGGCAGCCTGCGCCTTCACCCGCAGATCAAGCGTTTCCATGCCCTTCAGCATCACCCAGGCATTGAACGGGCTGAGCGCCGCGCCGGTATGTTTCAGATAGGGTTCCAGCACCTTGCGGATATAGTCCCTGGTGCCGCAGACCACGCCACCCAGACAGCGCCCGCCGCCGTCGATATGCTTGGTCGCGGAATAGACGATCACATCCACGCCCAGTTCGACGGCCTTCGAAAAGGTCGGCGTGGCAAAGACATTGTCGACCACGACGGTCGCGCCAACCGAATGGGCGATCTCGCAGACCGATTTCACATCGATGACCTCAAGCGTCGGGTTCGACACCGATTCGAGGAAGACCGCCTTCGTGTCCGGCCGCATCGCCGCACGCCATTGATCGAGGTCCGTGCCGTCAACCAGCGTCACCTCAACTCCGAACCGTCCAAGGATCTCAAGTACATAAAGGCAGGACCCGAAAAGTGCGCGTGCCGCGACAACGTGATCGCCGGACTTCAGAAGCGAGGTCAGCGCCGCATTGACCGCCGCCATGCCGGAGGCGGTGGCAAAGGCGTCCTCGGTCCCCTCGATCGCCGCGATGCGTTCCTCGAACATGCGCACGGTCGGGTTGCCATAGCGGCCATAGATGAACTCATCCGGCCCGCTTTCGATGAACCGCGCCTCGGCCTGTTCGGCGCTTTCATAGACGAAGCCCTGGGTCAGATAGATCGCCTCGGACAATTCGCCATACTGGCTGCGCCGTGCGCCCGTATGGATGAGTTGCGTCTGTGTCTTCCAATCCGTCATGGCCGTTCCTCCGGCAACAAAAAAGCCCCCACCGGAACAGGTAGGGGCCAAAGCCTCCGACCTCTTTAGCGGCATGTTTAACGTGGCCCGCAATCCGGTAACAAATCGCCACGTCACAGGCGATAGCGCGAAGTGGCCGCAGGGTCAACGTCCGATTGCGGGCGCCCTCCGCTTGTGGCCCGCGCCACGATGCGGTCAACTGCCCCGATAGCAGGAGAAGAATCGATGCCCCGCCCCGCCGCCCTTGCCGCCCTGATCGCCCTTGCCGCCTGTGTTCAACCCGCCCCTGAACCGCTGGGTGAGGTCCGCATCGGCGCAGTGTCCTATCCCATAACCCCGAACGCCACCGGAACCTGGCGGGTAGTGGTCGATGGACGCTCGGTGCTGTGTTCCAAGCCGACCGAAGAGGCCTGTTTCTGGGCGGTCCGCCATTACCTGACGTCGCAGGAATTGCTCGACGATCTTGGCTGAACGCACCTTGTGCGCCCTCGCACATTGTCCCTGATGGGACGAGGCCCCAGATTGACGGCACGCGCACGACCCGAAAAGGACCGGACATGACCGCCCCCATCGAGCTTTATTACTGGCCCACGCCGAACGGCTGGAAGATCTCCATCGCGCTGGAGGAGATGGGTCTGCCCTACAACCTCAATCTGGTGAATATCGGTGCGGGCGACCAGTTCGCGCCGGATTTCCTGAAGATCGCACCGAACAACCGGATGCCAGCGATCATCGACCCCGAGGGGCCGGACGGCAAACAGATTACAGTCTTCGAAAGCGGCGCGATCCTGCAATATCTCGCCCGCAAGACCAGCACATTCTACGGCTCCAACGAACGCGAACGGGTCGCGGTCGAGGAATGGCTGATGTGGCAGATGGGCGGGGTCGGGCCGATGGCCGGTCAGGCGCATCACTTCCTGAAATACGCGCCCTCGCTGGAACCGCCGCAGGTGCTGCCCTACGCACAGGACCGCTACCGGTCCGAGGTCGGGCGGCTCTACGGCGTGCTGGACCGGCGGCTGGAAGGGAACCGCTATGTCGCGGGCGATTTCTATTCGATCGCTGACATGGCGCTCTGGGGCTGGTGTTCGGGCTGGGAAGGCCAGCAGCAGAGCCTGGACGACAAGCCCCATATGAAACGCTGGCTCGACCAAGTCGGTGCCCGCCCGGCGGTGCAACGCGGCCGGGCTCTTGCCGCCGAAAAGCGCAGCAATTTGCAGGACGACCGCAAGGCGCAGGAAATCCTGTTCCGGCGGTGAAGGAATTGTGTGCGCCGCGCCGGGTGTGATCCGGGGGCGTGCGCAAGACATGTCCTGAAACCATGCCAGTCCGCAAAGTGGGACGTTGCAGCCATTCGTGGATACGTCCCTTCGCCCGGAATTAAGCCGAAGGCGCCGAGCGAGCGCCTGCCCGTCCCGGCGGGCTGACGCTTTTGCGGCCACGCGCATCCCATGAAGTCAGAGAGGCTTTGCGGGCACAAAGCACCCCGAATACAGGTCTCTGCGCCATCCCACGGGCAGCGGCCGCCCGGTTTGCGTTGCGCATGCCAACGACCGCAACGGGCGGACTGGTGACCACTGCACGCGACGAGGTGCTGGCGCAGGGCATCATCATCAACGGATTGCCGCTGATGACCTATGACGCGGGCGGCGCGATGTGGCGGATTGACGATCTGGATACCTATTACGCCGAATGCGTGACCGGTGGGCCGGGTGCTTTCGTCCTGCCGGTGCATGACTGGCCCGATTTCGCCGCTGCTGTCACGCGCAAACTGGTGCTTAAAATCGCGGGGGCGGCGCCTGAACGGCTGATCCCCGCTCAGGCAAACGCGCCCTATGACTGCCTGAGCGGCGAGAAGATGTGGCCGCGGAACCGCCGTTTCTTCGACATTCCGTAACAGGCGCGCCACGCCCCTTGCCACACCCCTGCCCGCCTGCCAAAAGACCGCGCATGGCACAGGCGACCCTCACCATCGACCTCGACGCAATCCGCGCGAACTGGCGGGCGCTGGCGCATGCCTCCGGTGTGGCCGAGGCCGGGGCAGTGATAAAGGCCAATGCTTATGGGCTGGGCTTCTTGCCAGTCGGGAGGCAGCTCCTCGCCGAAGGTGTGCGTAAGTTCTTCGTCGCAGAAGCGTTCGAAGGTGCGCATGCTCGTCTTGCGGTCGGCAGTCGCGTCGATGTTTTTGTCTTTGCTGGCCATATGGCCGGTGACACTGACGTTATCCGACAGCATGGATTGATCCCTCTCTTGAACTCCCCCGAACAGGTGGCACGACACAGAAGCACCCTGCCCGGTCACCCCTTCGGCATCCAGCTCGACACCGGGATGAACCGGCTAGGGATGGAAGAGGTCGAGTGGTGTGCGGTTTCGGCAGAAGTGCTGGCGGAAAAGCCCCGTCTGATCATGTCGCATCTCGCCTGCGCGGATGAGCCGGACCATCCGATGAATGCCGCGCAGCTTGCCACGTTCCGCCGCATGACCGATGGCACCGACGTGCCGCGTTCGCTGGCGGCGACGGGGGGGATCCTGCTTGGCCCCGACTACCATTTCGACGTCACCCGCCCCGGTATCGGCCTTTACGGCGGCCTTCCCTTCGCGGATGCGGCACCAGTCGTTCGCCTGTCGCTGCCGGTGATCCAGACCCGCGACGTAGCACTGGGGGAAAGCGTCGGTTACGGCAATACATGGACCGCCCCCGCGCCTGCGCGCATCGCGACGCTTGCGGCGGGCTATGCCGACGGGCTGATCCGGGCAATGACGGGTAGCGCGCGTGTCTTCGCAGGAAATACGCCCTGCCCGCTTGTCGGCCGCGTCTCGATGGACATGATGGGGGTCGATGTGACCCACCTGCCCGAACCGCCCGAGGCGCTCGACATTCTTTGCCCCGCGCAAGGCATCGATGCGCTGGCCGAGGCTGCCGGTACCATCGGCTATGAAATCCTGACATCGCTCGGGGCCCGTTATGCGCGCGACTACATCGGTGGTGCTGCATGAGTGCGCTCGCCCCGATCGCGGCTCTTGGGCGGCTGGTGCTTGGCAGCCTCGCGATGCTCGGCCGGATGGCGATCTTCGCCGGTGAAACGCTGAGCCACCTTGTCCGTCCGCCCTTCTACCCGAAGGAATTCCTGTCGGCCCTGATGCAGATCGGCTGGTTCAGCCTGCCCGTCGTGGGCCTGACCGCCCTTTTCACCGGCGGCGCGCTCGCGCTGCAGATCTATGCGGGCGGCGCGCGGTTCTCGGCCGAGGCGGTCGTGCCTTCAATCGTCGCCATCGGCATGGTGCGCGAACTGGGCCCGGTGCTGGGCGGGCTGATGGTGGCCGCAAGGGTGGCGTCGTCGATTGCCGCAGAGATCGGCACGATGAAGGTGACCGAGCAGATCGACGCGCTCACAACTTTGTCCACCAACCCCATGAAATACCTGACAGTTCCGCGTGTACTTGCGGCGACCCTAGCGGTGCCGGTTCTGGTCGCGGTCGGCGACAGTATCGGTATTTTTGGCGGCTATCTGGTGGGCGTGAACCGGCTGGGCTTCAACCCCGCCACTTACCTCAAGAACACGCGCGAATTTCTGGAAGTCTGGGATATCGTGTCGGGCCTTTGGAAAGGCGCGGCCTTCGGCTTCATCGTCGCCTTGATGGGCTGCTATTACGGCATGAATTCCGGGCGCGGTGCCCAAGGCGTCGGCCGGGCGACCAAAGCCGCCGTTGTCGCCGCCTCGGTCCTGATCCTTGCCACCAACTACATCCTGACGGAGGTGTTTTTCTCCGCATGATCGAGCTTCAGGACATTCACAAGGCTTTCGGCAAGAACCGCGTGTTGCGTGGGGTGAACCTGACCGTGCCCTCGGGCGAAAGCATGGTGATCATCGGCGGGTCCGGAACCGGAAAATCCATCCTTCTCAAATGCATCCTCGGCCTTGTTCATCCAGATAGCGGCACAATCCTGCTGGACGGCGAAGATGTGGAGACAGCCGCCCGCGACGCCTTCCTTGCCCGCTTCGGCATGCTCTTTCAGGGCGGTGCGCTCTTTGACAGCCTGCCCGTCTGGCAAAACGTCGCCTTTCGTCTGCTGCGCGGCTCGCTGAAGCGGCCGAAGGATGAGGCCCGCGAGATCGCCATCGAGAAACTGCGCCGCGTGGGACTGAAACCCGAGGTCGCTGACCTCTTTCCCGCTGAACTCTCCGGCGGCATGCAAAAACGCGTGGGCCTCGCCCGCGCCATCGCCGCCGACCCCGAGGTGATCTTCTTTGACGAACCGACAACCGGGCTCGACCCGATCATGGCGGGTGTGATCAATGAGCTGATCCGCGAGATCGTGACCGAGATGGGTGCAACGGCAATGACGATCACTCATGACATGTCCTCGGTCCGCGCCATCGCCGACCGGGTGGCGATGCTGCATGACGGGGTTATCCAATGGACCGGCCCGATCGCAGATATGGACGCCACGTCAGACCCTTACGTTCAGCAATTCACCCATGGCCGTGCCGAAGGGCCGATCGCGGCGGTGCGCTGACCGGCACCGTGATTTGACGGGCAGAGCAGGTAGGCCTAATCTGATCCCGGTAGGGACAAGGGCTGGGGAACGGAATGGCTTCGGCTCAAACGGCATCGTTTGTCGTCATATTATATATCGCGTTGTTCTGCGGTCCGCCGATGCTCTGCATCTGGCTCTGCACGCAGCGATACAGGGGCATGGTGCGAAACGGTCGCAGCGGCAGGATATTTCTTGCCGGGCTTGCCGTTGTCGGCGCGGCATTGCTTGCCAATTCGGCCATCATCGCCGTGGACTGGCTTGGCCTCATATCCGAACCGCGCCTCTCCCGCGCGCTTCAACTGACCGCTGCTGCCCTCTCGTGGCTTTGCCTGTGGATCTGGATCGCGATGCTGTTCATGCGGCCACGCATCCTGCGGCGACGGAGAAGCTGACCGCCGGGGCTTGCATCACCCGACCGCATCTATATCCATGTCGCCATGATCCGAGCTGCAAACCTGTCGCTACTTGTCCTCTTCCCGCTGTCGTGGTTCGCACCGCTGCTGAAGGCCGGGCTGCTGCCATTCTTCGACCTTGATTCCATCTCGGTCATCACCGGCTTGCAGGCCTTGTGGGAAAAGGACGTGATCCTTGCCCTTCTGGTCACCTTCCTTGCTGTTTTCGCGCCCTATATGAAGACAATCGGCCTTGCGCTGGTGCAGTTCCGCCTCGCCTCGCCCCGCATTCTGGGTGTGCTGCACATGCTCGGACGGCTCGCGATGGCCGATATCTTCCTGATCGCGCTTTACATCGTGCTGGCCAAGGGGGTCGGCCTTGGCCGGATCGAGACGGCCTGGGGGCTTTACCTTTTCACCGCCTGCATTCTGGCGAGCCTTGCGATTTCGCATGTCACCGAACGGGATCGGCTGCCGAAACGCGCGGGCTGAGCAATGCGTGGGTGGCAAGGGCGATCACCCGTTCCTCATCCGTCGGCAGAACGACGACATCGCAGCGCGACGCTGCCGCACTGATCCGTGTTTGACCGCGCATGTTCGCGTTCTCGTCCAACTCAACCCCGAGCCAGTCGAGACGCCCACAAATCTCGCGCCGGATAAGGGCCGAATTCTCGCCGATGCCTGCCGTGAAAACCAGCGCATCGAGCCCGCCCAGTGCCGCGACCAGCCCGCCAAGCGTCGTCACCGCCCGGTAACAGAACAGCTCAATCGCTTCGGCCGCCCGCGGATCGTCACTGTTCTCCAGCACCTTCATGTCCCGACTGAGGCCAGACACGCCCAAAAGACCGGACTGCTCATAAAGCAAATGCTCGACCTCGTCGGGTGACATCTTCATCTGCCGCAGAAGGTGCAGCACCACGCCCGGATCGAGCGCGCCGCAGCGCCGCCCCATCACGAGGCCGTCGAGCGCGGTAAAGCCCATCGTGGTGGCCACGCTCCGCCGCCCCTGCATGGCGCACATGCTGGCGCCGCTCCCCAGATGGGCAACGATCACCCGCCCCTCGGCCCGTGACCCGAGATGGTCGGGCAGGATACGGGCGATGTAGTCGTAGGAGAGGCCGTGAAAGCCATAGCGCCGTATACCCGCTTCACTCAGCGCCTGCGGCAGGGCGAAGCGGCGGGCGACAGGCGGCTGGGTCAGGTGAAAGGCGGTATCGAAACAGGCGATCTGCAGCAGGTCGGGATGGCGCAGGGCAACGGCCCGAACCCCGGCGAGGTTGTGGGGCTGATGCAGCGGGGCCAGCGGCTCCAGCTTTTCCAGCGCCGTCATCGTTGCGGCATCCAGGCGGACGGGTGCGGCGAATTCGCTGCCCCCATGCACGATCCGGTGCCCTACGGCGACGACCGCACCAAACCCCGGCAGCGCGTCAAGCCAGGTCAGCAACCGGCCGATCAGGGCATCATGCCCTTCGCCCCGCTCCATCGCACCGAATGAGGCGATATCGGCCACACCATGGCCAAGCCCCAGAACCGGCGCCACGCCAATGCCCGCGATCTTGCCCCGCAATATCTGTGGCATATCGCCGACATAGCCCACAAGATCAGCAGGATAGAGCGCGAACTTGATGCTGGATGAGCCGACATTGAGAACCAGAATGACCTGCATCACGACGCCTTTTCTTGCTGTTCGGTCCCGGCGCGCGGATCTTTATCATCGTGGCCGCTGGGTCCAACACAATAACGCGGATGGTTCTGGTGTCATCCTTTGGCCGGGTCGTTGATGCATATCAACGGACGTCATGCACTGGGGCCTCGCGGTTCGACGAACTCGGCTAGCGACCTTTGCGGTCGTTGCAACTGGCATAACATAAGCCGGTCGCGCGCCTGCCCGTGGGGTGGCGCAGCGACGGTCATTCAGCGCTATTTATAGTCGCAAAGCCCCTCTGACCTCATTTGATGCGCGAGGCCGCCAAAGCGCCAGCCCGGCGGGACGGGCAGGCGCTCGCCC
>NZ_JBARVQ010000530.1:0-1676 GCF_049646345.1 Albidovulum sp.
TGAAGTCGGCCGATGAAGAATCCAAACATTTCAACCTTCTCTGCGACTGTCTTGAAGCAATGGGCAGCCACTACGGCGCCCTGCCCGCCCATGCCGGAATGTGGCGCGCGGCTGAAGACACAGCAGCCGAGCTTCACGGCAGGCTTGCGGTCGTGCCGATGGTGCTGGAGGCGCGCGGCCTCGATGTGACACCGGGTATGATCGAGATCTTCACCAAGGCTGACGAACCTGCCGCGATTGCGGCGCTGAAGGTGATCTATGCCGAAGAGGTCGGCCATGTCGCCTATGGGGTGAAATGGTTCAACTGGCTTTGCGGCCGCGACGGTCTCGACCCCAAGGAGGTCTTTCACGGGCTTGTCCGCAAATACTTCCGTGGCGCGCTGAAACCGCCCTTCAACGAAGAAAAACGCGCCGAAGCCGGGCTGCCGCCGGACTTCTACTGGCCGCTTGCCGAAGAGGTCGCTGAAGCGCCGGGCACTGCCGGGTTCAGGTAACTGCAGAATCGTCGGCAAAAATTCGCCGATAACGGCAGGTTCCGGCCGGTCCCCCGGCACATTTGGTCAAAATTGTTGCAGCGAGATCACAGGGTTGTTAAGCCCTTGCGCCAAGGGGATGTCGTGGGGATGACATCCTGTCTTTCAGAACCAAAAGCGCAACGGGGACAAGTTTGCCAGCACGCCTGACACACCGTTTTCACGCCGCCCTTGAGCGGCACTTGCCGGAACAGCGTCTGTTCCTGCGCTCTGACACCGAAACCCGTTTCGTTCGCCTGAAACCCACCACACAGGCCGTCGCCCTTGGCGGATCGGCTGTGGTTCTGGCCTGGACCATCGTCGCCACGGCGATCCTGATGATGGACTCGATCGGTTCAGGCAGCGCCCGCGAACAATCCCGGCGCGAAATGGCGACCTATGAGGCGCGGCTTGACGCGCTGTCACACGAACGCGATGCACGTGCCGAAGAAGCGGTTGCGGCGCAGGAGCGTTTTGCCATTGCTCTGGAACAGGTCTCAGCGATGCAATCAGCCCTGCTCGCCTCGGAAGAGCGGCGCAAGGAGCTGGAAACCGGCATCGGCGTAATCCAGTCCACCCTGCGGCGCAGCATGACCGAACGCGATGAGGCCCGGACCGACCTGGCGGAGTTGACCGCAACCATCTCGGGCGGCCCGCAAACCGCGCAGAATGCCGTGCGGGGCGAGGAAACGGCCGGAACGCTTGAATTCGTTTCGTCCGCCCTCAAGCGTACGGCGGAAGAACGTGACTCCCTGGCCCGCGTGGCAATAGACGCAAAGGCCGAAGCTGACGAAATCGCCTATGAGATGAAGCTTCTGGAAGAGCGTCATGACGACATCTTCACCAGCCTCGAAGAGGCCGTGACGATTTCGATGGAACCCCTGGACAAGATGTTCGCCTCGGCCGGACTTGATCCTGATGATCTGATCAAACAGGTGCAGCGCGGCTATTCCGGCCAGGGCGGCCCGCTTGGCCCGCTGATGCCATCCGTCGGCGGCAAGATGGACCCCAACGGCGAACGCGCCACGAAGATCCTCGAAGGGCTGGACCGGATGAACCTCTACCGGATGGCCGTCGAAAAGGCCCCCTTCGCGATCCCGCTCAAATCATCGTTCCGTTATACGTCCGGGTTCGGCCGGCGCTGGGGGCGGATGCATGAGGGGA
>NZ_JBARVQ010000531.1:0-2796 GCF_049646345.1 Albidovulum sp.
GTTCCGAAAGGCTCATCAAAGACGAAGACGGCGGTCAGGAAGATTATCGTTGGCGCGATATATTGCATGATGGCGATGGTCGAGAGCCGCAGCAGCTTCGCCCCATTGGCATAGAGGATCAGCGGCACCGCCGTCACCAGCCCGCAGCCCAGAAGCATCCACGTGTCAAAGGCGATGCCTTCCATGAAATGTCCCTCCCCGGTCCGGCTCAACCAGATCGCATAGGCAAGGGCGGGGGGTGTCAGCAGCAGCACCTCCAGCATGAAGCCCTGATTGGGGCCGATGGGCAGCCGCTTCTTGCAAAATGCGTAGCTGCCCCAGGTCAGGGTCAGGGCCAGCGACACGACGGGCAGCCGTCCTGCCTCCCATGTCAGGATCGCGACCGCCGTGGCGGCGAGGCCGATGGCCATCCATTGTGCCGTCGCAAGGCGTTCGCGCAACAGGACCGCCCCGAGGAGGATCGAGAAGAGCGGGTTGATGTAGTAGCCAAGCGCCGCGTCGAGCGTATGACCCGACCCGATCGCCCAGACATAGATGCCCCAGTTGATCGAGATGAGCGCCGCCGTCACCGCGGCCATTCCCAGCATGCGCGGTGTCCTCAGCGCCCGTGCGAGGTCCGCCGTCCGCCCGGTCGCAATCAGGACCACGCCCGCCACCGGCACCGACCAAAGGACCCGGTGGGCAATCACCTCCGCCGGCGGGATATGGGCAAGCGCTTTCATGTAAAGCGGCAGGAAGCCCCAAAGCAGATAGGCCGAAAGCGCAAAGAAAAAGCCCGGCAGCGTATCGCCGGATGTTGGCTTGGAGGCGGCGACGTCTGTCATGCTGGGCCTTCGGTGATCACATCCGCCTGCTACAAGAAGCCTGAGGCAAAGGCCAATGCCCGATTGTATCCGTCACATTGTAGCACCGGGGTCTGGCATGCGGTTGTCAGGGGCTTACAGACGCCGCGCCAGATAGTCCCGGGTGAAGGCCGTATAGCCCGCTGCCGTCACCTTCAGCCTGTCCCGCATCAGCCGGTGCAGGTCCGGCAGGCGGTGAAACGGCACCGCCGGATAGACATGGTGTTCGACATGATAGGGCATATTCCAGGCCAGGAACCGAACGATACGGTTGGTGAAGGTCGTGCGCGTATTCTCAAACATGTTGGCCACGAAGGGGCAATCGCCATGTTCGGCCAAGAGGTAGAGCCTGAGAAACGGCTGGCCGAGCAGCGCGGGTAGGATCCAGACCCAGAGGAGCAGGGGCGACCAGATCAGCGACAGCCCGGCCAGCCCATAAAGGCCGAGCATGATGCGCGCCTCGCTCTCCATCCGGGGCAGGGCGCGATCCGCAAGATAGGGCGCCCGTTCACGGCCCATGGCCAGAAGCAGGATCAGCGCGGTATTCGCGCGCCAGACCGGCAGGCCCGATACATGGATCAGCCAGCCGCCCGGCCCCTCGGGCTTGCCTGCCTCCAGTTCGGGGTCCTTGCCGGGAATGTTGGTGTGGCGGTGATGGGCAAGATGAAAGGCCCGGAACCAGCCAAAGGGCAGGAGCAGCAGCACACCGCAGACCCGCCCCACCCAATCGTTCAGTAGGGCCGTGCGAAAGGGCGTGCGGTGGGTGCATTCATGTTCCAGCGTGAAAAGGAAAATCAGGACGATACCCTGAACCGGCAGCAGGAGCCCCCAAAACGGCACATTGAGCGCAATCAGGGTGCCAAGTGCCAGAATCAGACCGGCATGACCGGCCAGATGGATCAGCCCGGCCCGGTCACGTGGTTCGGTCAGCGCCGCTTTCACGGGTGGCGGCAAACTGGCCAAAAAGGAAACGTGTTCGTCCATGCGATCACCGTTCATCGGCACGCGGTGCCGGGCAAGTCCGTTCGCGACAACGGCGCGCGTTCTGGCGGCGCCCCCCCGGAAAAAAGATACGGCCGCCGGACCTTTCGGTCGGCGGCCGCATCGTGTCGGCGTGATCATCCGTTTGGGGAAATTCCCGCAAACAGCAGGGTCAGCGGCGGATGCCGAGACGCTTGATCAGATCCTGATAGCGCGCGTCGTCGTTGCGCTTCAGGTAGTCCAGAAGTTTCCGGCGCTGGGCGACCATCTTCAGAAGGCCACGGCGGCCGTGGTTGTCCTTCTTGTGGGTCTTGAAATGCTCGGTCAGTGTGGTGATGCGCGAGGTAAGGACGGCAACCTGAACTTCGGGCGAACCGGTATCGCCTTCCTTGGTTGCGAATTCCTTCATGACGCGGGCTTTGTCTTCAGCCGTGATCGACATCGGGGTCTCCTTTCGGAATTAAGGGTTATGGCGCAAGCCGGGATGTCGTCCAGCAGGGCCCGTGGAGATATCCGCCGTTTCGGACGGATGCGGGCATATAGGAGAAATCAGCCTGAAAGGAAAGGCTGAATCTCGTGGCCCGGATATTGGCGTCAGGCGGCACCTGCCTGTTCGGCCATCAGTTCCACATCACCGGGCGTCAGGCCCGACGTACCCAGCACATGGGCCACGACCTTGCCGTCGATCAGGATCTGCATCGCGTCGGCCAGCGCCGGGTCGGGTTCGACCGTGACCTCCGGATCGGGATGGGCAACCGGATCGTAGAGCAGGACCAGCCGGTCCTCATCGGGGTTGTAATCGGCGATGACGGCCGGGCCGTCATCCTCACCCAGCCAATCGGAGAGCTGGAAAACATCCGCCCCTTCGCCACCTTCCAGCCAGTCGTCGAGACCGGCGATAAGCGTATCGTCGCCCTCACCGCCATTGAGGAAATCGCGCCCGTCGGTATCGGGGTCACCCTCACCCGGGACA
>NZ_JBARVQ010000532.1:0-1913 GCF_049646345.1 Albidovulum sp.
CATTGGGAGCTGGCAGGCGTGCCGGTGCCCTGGGATTGGCACTACTTCCCCGATACCCAACCGGCTTTCCCGGATAGCCTCATGGCGAAGGTTGCGGAACTGGCCGGAACCGAGGGCACGCTCGGCAATTGCCATGCCTCGGGCGTGCCGATCATCGACGCGCATTGCGCGGAACATCTGCGCACCGGATGGCCGATTTGTTATACCTCCGCCGACAGTGTCTTTCAGATCGCGGCGCATGAGGAGGCGTTTGGCCTCGACCGTTTGCTAAAGCTTTGCAAGGATTTGGCGCCCACACTTCATGCGATGAAAGTGGGTCGCGTCATTGCCCGGCCCTTTGTCGGAACCTGCGGAAACTTCAAGCGCACCGCCAACCGCAAGGACTTTGCCATCGCGCCACCGTCGCCCACCTTGTGCGACTGGGTGCAGGGCGCGGGGCGCAAGGTGCATGGGATCGGCAAGATCGGCGATATCTTCTCGATGCAGGGCATCGACGACGTGAAGAAGGGGACGGATGCGGTCCTGTTCGACCACCTGATGGCGGCGGTTGGGACGGCCGAAGATGGCGCGCTCACCTTCGCGAACTTCGTGGAATTCGACACACTTTTCGGCCATCCGCGCGATGTGTCGGGCTATGCCAGGGCGCTCGAATGGTTCGACGGGCGGGTGGGGGAATTCCTCGCCAAACTCCGCCCCGGCGACATCGCGCTTTTCACCGCCGATCATGGCAACGACCCGACCTGGACCGGCACGGACCATACCCGCGAACGGGTGCCGGTCGTGGGCTATGGGCTGGGCCTGAAGCCGGTCGAGCAGGTGGCCTTCACTGATGTCGGCGCTTCAGTCGCGGCGCATCTGGGGGTGCCGTCTCAGGGGCCGGGACGGGGCTTTCTCTGACCGGAACCCGCGTCTGGTTGCCGTCCCGCAAGCATCTGGCATGTGTATGGCATCCGTCCCGACAAAGCGCGCGGCCCGTTCACGGACTTGAAACTGTCGCAGAGCTGTGGAAAGACCCGCCGATCCAGATCAGAGAGCGCTAACATGACCCAGGCCCACCCCAAGGTGGAACTTCACCTGCATCTTGAAGGGGCGGCCCCGCCCGCCTTTATCCGTGGCATTGCTGCCGAAAAGAAGATGGACATCTCGGGCATCTTCGATGAGCGCGGCAATTACAGCTACACCGATTTCTGGCACTTCCTGAAGGTCTATGAGGCGGCAACCGATCCCCTTAAGACGCCCGAGGATTACCACCGGCTGACGCTGGCGGTGCTGGAGGAAAGTGCGGCCTCGGGCGTGGTCTATTCCGAGACCTTCCTGTCGCCCGATTTCTGCGGCGGGCGCGATGTAGGTGCATGGCGGGAATATCTGCACGCGATCCGCGAGGCAGCCGATCTGGCCGAGAGGCGTGACGGGATCATCCTGCGCGGCATCGTCACCGCGATCCGGCATTTCGGGCCCGAGAAGGCGCGCGAAACGGCACTTTGCGCGGCCGAGACAGCGGGCGACTGGATCGTCGGTTTCGGTCTGGCAGGGGATGAGAAGATGGGGGCGCCCAAGGATTTCGCCTGGTCCTTCGATGCGGCGCGCGAGGCCGGGCTGCGGCCGACCGCCCATGCGGGCGAATGGGGCGGGCCCGAGAGCGTGCGCGTCGCTATCCGCGATCTGGGTGTGGAACGGATCGGCCACGGGGTGCGTGCCATCGAAGACCTCGCTCTGGTCGATGAGATCGCCGAAAAGGGCATCGTGCTTGAGGTTTGTCCGGGGTCGAATGTCGCGCTGGGCGTCTATCCTGACTGGCGCGCGCACCCGATCCACCACCTGCGGGAACGGGGCGTGAAGGTGACGGTCTCGACCGATGATCCGCCCTTCTTCCACACCACGATGGCGCGCGAATACCAGATGCTGGCCGAGAC
>NZ_JBARVQ010000533.1:0-3525 GCF_049646345.1 Albidovulum sp.
AGGTCGTACCGTCCTTGGTCTGGACCTGCACCTGCTCGCCGTCGATCACGACTGCGCTGACCTCATTCGCATCGACCTTCGCAAGGAAGTCGGAATAGCTCAGCGTCCGCGAGTTCATCGTCGACTGTCCGTTGCCGAACAGATTGAACAGCGCCAGGATCAACAAAAACAGCACGACCCAAAAGGCGATGTTGCGCGCGTTACCCACGGGAATCCTCCACACGTAATTCAGCCGCTACGGCGCACCGTGCGGGTTCACCCCTAAAATAGAGATAAAGGGGCCGGGTTCAATGCGATATCAGGAATGAGTGATAACCTGCGACGATTTCCGCCGCCCAGCCGTTCGAAAACCCCGCCAATGGGGCTGAAATAAGGGTTTCGTCGCGCCAGATCGCGGGGGATACGATCAACGCCGCCCGCGGAAATGCGGATTCGCGCCAGTCCGGGCATTGCGTGAGTCCCTCTGATCCCAAAGCCCTGACCACCAGCCCGGCATCATGCGGCCCTGAAAGCCGCCACCGATTATCCCAGATCGCATCGGTCGGGCCTTCCAGCCCGGCTACCGCCTTCGGCTCGCGATTGATGCGAAGATCATGACCGCGCAACGCGATCTTGCACCCCCAGAGTGTGGCATCGCGCCGTTCGCGGATCGCGGCTTTCAGACGCTGCACCGCATCGGCACGCGGCGCGTATTCGGCGCCAGAGGTCCATATCAATGCACCAACCAGCAATCGCCGTGCCGTTTCAGGGGCAAGACGCAGGAAGGCGTCGCGGTCGACAACCAGCTCACCCCCCGCTTCTCGCACGATCCGCCCGGCGATCTCCGCCGTCGCCTCGACCACAACCTGCCGCACCTGAGCCAGATTATCGGCGACATTCGCAAGGTCCGGTACCTTAATCCCGAGCGGTGTCAGCGCCTGCAGAACCTTGCGCGCCTTCACACGGGTATAACGATCATCCTCATTGGTCGGATCCTCGACCCAACCCACCCCGCGTGCAGTCAACTCGTCCCGCAGCGTCTGCCGCGTCACATCCAGAAACGGGCGCTGCCAGAGAATGCCGTGCTCAGACCAGTTTCTGCGCATGCCGGAAAGCCCGTCAATCCCCGCGGCGCGCGCAAGGCCCATCAGCACGCATTCTGCCTGATCGTCGGCCGTATGGCCGGTCGCGACATGAGTGATGCCCTTCTCGCGCGCCCAATCGGCGATCAGACGATATCGCGCCCGCCGCGCCGTGTCCTGCAGATTGCCGCTGATCCCGGCATGATTCCAGACCCGCACCTCCTGCGGCACACCGAGGGTGGCGCAGAACCGGGCGACCATCCGCGCCTCATCCACGGAACCGGGTCGCAACCGGTGATCAACCGTAATGGCCATCACCGGCGGACCGCCCTCAGCCGCCCAGTCGGCGGCGAGGCAAAGCAGCGCCATGGAGTCGCCACCACCGGATACGGCAACGCCGAGCCTGTCGGGCAGGCTCGGCGCAAAAGCCTTCTTCAGGATGGAGAGAAGGTCGCCCCCTCTCACTGACAGGAAAGCGCCTGCATGGCGGTGGAGGCTTCGACCGCCTCAGGTGCCGTCGGGAACCGTACGCCGACCTCGCCCAGCGTCACGCAGGCTTCCTGTGTCTGACCCAGCACGCCAAGCGCGGCACCAAGCTTCAATAGTGCGGCAGGGGCCCGCGGCCCGTCCGGCGCGCCGGAAAAGGCATTGAGATAGGCCCGTGCAGCATTCGACGTATCGCCAAGCTGCAACAGCGCCTCACCGCGCAGGAACTGCGCCTCACCGGTCAGGGGACCGCCGGGATAGTTGGTGGTGAAGGCCGAGAATTTGTCGGCCGCGCCCTGATAGTCACCCGCATCGAGTGCGGCCTTGGCACTATCGAAATCCGCCTGCTCGCTCATCGCAAGCTCTGGCGCAGGGGCAGTGCCGGTCGCCGGAAGTGTCGTGACCGACGGCAGGGCAGCGCCCCCGCCCGTCCCGCCACCAAGGCTCTGGCTGATCGGCAGGTTCCCCGGATCGCAACCCTCTTCCAATTCGCAGATGCGGAACTCCAGATCGCCGATCCGGTTGGTGCCATCGGCGACCACCCGGTTGACCTGGTTCTGCACAGCTTCCGCCTGCGAGGTGAGCCGCGACAGCTCTGCCTCCATCGCGTTCATTCGGTCCAAGGCCGACGCCCCTCCCGCCGCCTGCATCGCCGAGGCGCCGCCCGCAACCAGTTCGGACCTCAGCGCCTGCAACTGCCCGGCCAGGGCCGACAGTTCAGCCCGCATATCGGCAATCGTCTGGGCACGGTCCTGCGCGAAAGCGGGGGCGCCAAGCAGCGCCACCGATAGAAGAAGGGAGGGAAGCCGGATCATCATTGCCTCAGACGCCCGCGCCTGCGCCGATCACCGTGACGGCCCGGCGGTTCTGGTTGTAACAGGCCTCATCCGAACAGACCGCCAGCGGGCGTTCCTTGCCGTAAGAGACTGTCTGAAGCCGGTTCGGCGCAATGCCTTGCGAGATCAGGTATTGCTGCACGGCCGAGGCGCGGCGCGCACCAAGGGCAAGGTTGTATTCGCGCGTACCCTGTTCGTCTGCATGGCCTTCGATGATGGCGGTATTGCCGGGGTGATTGTTCAGCCAGGCCGCCTGTTGCGCCAGCGTTGACTGCGCCTCGGGCGACAGCGTCGACTGGTCGACGGCAAACAGCACCTTGTCGCCGATCGTCTGCTGGAAATAGGCCAGCGAGTTCGGGTCATTCGGGTCGCCCAGCGCGCCGGACGAGATGCCACCGGCACCCACACCGCCCGCACCATTGGCGCCGCCGCCCGCGCCGAAGCGGTCGGGATTGTTACAGCCCGACAGCGCCAGCGCGCCCGCGACCAGAAGGATGGAAGAGAGTTTCATCATCGGTTTTACCGCCTTTGTTCTTGGCTCGATGGCCGTTACCTTATCATTCGTCGCAGCGATTGGGAATCCGCCGTCTTACGGCAGCAAAGGCGACCACGCCGGGTCAGACGCGGCCCCTTCCATCGGTACCGCACGCAGGTTCCGGCCCGTGATATCGACCGAAAAAAGCTGCGCCCCGCCACCCGCACCGGGGGTTTCGCGTGTGAACATGATCACGCGGCCGTTCGGCGCCCAAGTCGGGCCTTCATCCAGAAAGGAAGCGGTCAGCAGGCGTTCCTCGCTGCCATCGGTGCGCATCACGCCGATATGGAAGCGGCCCGCATTCTGCTTGGTAAAGGCCACCATATCACCGCGCGGGGACCAGACCGGGGTGCCGTATCGCCCTTCGCCAAAACTGATCCGGCTCGGCTCGCCTCCACCCGCAGACATGATGTAAAGTTGCTGGTTCCCCGACCTGTCGCTTTCAAACACGATCTTTCTGCCATCTGGCGAGAAAGAGGGAGCCGTCTCGATCGAGGGCGCATTGGTCAACTGGGTCATCTGGCCCGAAGAAAGCTGCATTGCATAGAGGTCCGTATTGCCGCCGCTTTCGAGCGAGAAGACCACTGTCCCGCCATCGGGCGAGAAC
>NZ_JBARVQ010000534.1:0-5860 GCF_049646345.1 Albidovulum sp.
GCGCCAGACTGCTTGCAGGGTCCAACGTCTACGTAACACGATTTTTCAATGACTTGCAGCAGGAAGGTAAAGTGCAGGCTTCTGTTGCCAGGTGCCTGCGAACCCCGCCTTACGCTGCTAGGCGCAAGGGCTTAAGTTTCGATCACTCGAACTGCTTACGCAGCCAGAGCCATCGGAGCACGGTTGTTATTGGCAACTGTACATATCGGACCGATAACGGTGGTACCTCACCGGGACAAAGCAAACCCCTTTAGACGTTCGTCGATCCTGTTTCGGCCCCATGTCCCGCCAATACGGGGTGTTGGTGGAGCCGCCGGGTACCGCCCCCGGGTCCGATCCGCTTATTACGAGCGCGTTTATGTCCATAGCCCGGGCGAACCCGAACACGTTGAATATATGCTCCGGCCAAGTGCGCCGCAAGGCCGGATGCCATTGAACCGTTTTCGCCTGTCCGCATGATCCGTGTCGGCGGTTCTGACGAAACGGATGTCTGAGGCGCAACGTCTGCTGGCATTGGTGCTTGTATCCTGCAATCAATGCGGGATTCTGGTGACCCCAAACACTCTTCAAACGGAATTATCTATGAGATTCGGCCTTATCCTCGCGGCAATGCTTCTGGTTTCTGGACCGGCGGCATCCGAAGGTGTTCCACATGCGGATATCTATGTCGTGGACCTTGGGGAGAAGGTCGATGGCCTGTCGCTGAACGCATATGTCAACGAATGGTGGCAATGGGCATTTTCCATGCGGCAGAGCGAGAGTCCTGTCAGCGATCTCACCGGAGAGTATTGCGGAGTGAACCAAAGGGGGCCGGTATGGTTCCTCGCAGGAGGTTACGGCACCTCGAAGATCAACAGGACCTGCCCGGTGCCGGAAGGACGTCACATCTTCTTCCCGGTGATCAACCTTATCGAATATACCGAGCCGGGTTCGGAGAAGTCATGCGACTCGGTCCGCGCGCATGTTGCCGAAAACAACGCCCGATATGTCTATGTGAAGGTCCGGCTGGACGGCAGCGAAGTCACGAATGCCGAGCGGTTCCGGCTCGCCTCCTCCGAATGTTTCGATCCGTTGTTGCGCGTTCCAGAGGCCTTCAATCCGCCGTCTTTCGCGCCTGCGGCAACCGATGGCTACTGGATGATGGTCCGTCCCTTGCCGGTTGGACATCACACACTCGAATTCCGCGCTTTCTATACCAACCCGGACGAGGAACTGGGCGACATGGTACAGAACATCACGTACGATCTGATGATCCTCGCACAATGACACAGCCTGCACACGCCACGGCTGACCGGCGTCCCGGGGCACGGGCACCCGTAAGACGACTGATGCCGTAGGTTTGAGCCGGTTTAATCCTATTGGGGCCTGAAGCCAGCCCTAAGCCCGGATGCCGCTGAAGCGTTTCTGCCAGTCTTCCCGGTCCTCGTCGGCGATTTTGGCAAAGAGCACCTCAGGCGTTTCGAAGGCGTGGCCGGGTTGCAGGGCGGTCAGCGCCTCGGCGATCGGGCCGGGCCAGCGTTTATCGTTGCAATTCATCGCCTTCAGCATCGCCGCCGATGCATCCGGGATGAAGGGTTCCGAAAGGATCGCATAAAGCCGGACGAGGTTGAGGCCCAGCCGCACCATCGCCGCCGCGCGGTCGGGGTCTTCCTTGAAGACCGACCAAGGGGCTGCCGATTGCAGGTATTCGTTGCCCGCGACCCAGATCGTGCGCAGCTCGGTCGCCGCCTTGCGGATCTCCATCGCCTCCATATGCGTCTCATAGGCGCGGGTGCGGGTTTCCAGTTCCTCGATCAGCGCCTGTGCGCGCTCACCGGTCTGGCCACCCTCGGGCAGCGCCTCGCCGTATTTCGAGCGGCAGAACTTGGTGATACGGCTGACAAAGTTGCCCAGAACGTCGGCAAGGTCCTTGTTGACCGAGGTCTGGAAGTTTTCCCAGGTGAATTCGCTGTCGGCATTTTCGGGCGCATGGCTGAGAAGCCACCAGCGCCAGTAATCGGCGGGCAGGATCGACAGCGCCTGCTCCATGAAGACGCCCCTGCCTTGGCTGGTCGAGAACTGGCCGCCATCGTAGTTCAGGTAGTTGAAGCTCTTGATATAGTCGACCTTCTTCCACGGCTCGCGGCTGCCCATGATCGTCGCGGGGAAGCTGAGCGTATGGAAGGGCACGTTGTCCTTGCCCATGAACTGGACGTAACGCACATCGTCCGCACCCTTGTCGGTGCGCCACCAGCGTTCCCAGTCGGCCTCGGTCTTGCCGTTCGCATCGGCCCATTCGGCGGTGCCCGCGATATATTCGATGGGCGCGTCGAACCAGACGTAGAAGACCTTGCCCTCCATGCCCTGCCACGGCGCGCCGTCGAACTGCACCGGCACGCCCCAGGAAAGGTCGCGGGTGATGCCCCGGTCCTGCAAGCCGTCACCGTCATGCAGCCATTTCCTGGCGATGGAGGTGGTCAGGATCGGCCAGTCCTGCTGACTGTCGATCCAGGCCTCGATCTCGCCCTTCAGCGACTTCTGCTTGAGATAGAGGTGCTTGGTCTCACGCACTTCCAATTCGGTCGAACCCGAGACAGCCGAGCGGGCATCGATCAGGTCGGTCGGATCGAGTTGCTTGGTACAGTTCTCGCACTGATCGCCGCGCGCCTTGTCGTATCCGCAATTCGGGCAGGTGCCCTCGATATAGCGGTCGGGCAGGAACCGGTTGTCAGCGACGGAAAAGACCTGGCTTTCGGTCACTTCCTCGATAAAGCCGTTTTCGGCGAGCTTTGCCGCGAAATGCTGGGTCAGCACATGGTTGCGCTGGCTGGACGAGCGGCCGAAATGGTCGAAGGACAGGCGGAAGCCTTTGGCGAGGTCGGCCTGCACGGCCCACATCTCGGCGCAATAGTCTGCCACGGGTTTTCCGGCCTTGGCAGCGGCCAGTTCGGCGGGCGTGCCATGTTCGTCGGTGGCGCAGATGAACATCACCTCATGGCACCGGCACCGCATGTAACGGGCATAGAGATCGGCCGGGAGCTGTGAGCCCACGAGGTTGCCGAGATGCTTGATGCCGTTGATGTATGGGATCGCAGAAGTGATCAGTATCCGGGACATAGATGCGCCTTTCCGTCCGTAGCCCGGTCGATTTACCGGCTTTGGCGAGGAAGGGCCAGAGGGTTCAGTCCGCCCCGTTCCGCTTCAGAAGGCGTCCGATCAGGAAGCTGGTGCGCGGTGTATAGACATAACGCGTCCGGTCTGATGGCGCGGGGCGGGCGCGCATGCGCAGCACGCCAAAGGCCAGAAGGCCCAGATGGATGACGGCGATGAAGACGAACATCGATGCGGGTCCGAATGACGCGATCAGCGTCGAGGCGATCAGCGGCGAGGCGATGGCCCCGATCGCGTAGAGGAACATGAGGGCCGCCGACAGTTCGACCCGTTCCTCATCGGTTGCGAAATCGTGGGCATGGGCGGTCGAGACCGAATAGATCGGCATCGTCGTCACGCCGAAAAGTCCGGCCGTCAGGAAGACCGCCGCCGTGCCGAGGCCTGACAGCGCCACCGTGGCACCGCAGGCCAGGGCGGCAGTCACCGAAAGCCACATGAGAACGGTCCGGCGATCGAATTTGTCGGCAAGCCAGCCAACCGGAAGCTGCGCGATCGCGCCGCCAAGGACGAAGGCGGCAAGAAAGAGCGCGATCATGTCGGCCGAGAGCCCGACCTCGATCCCGTAGATCGGGCCGACCATGCGAAAAGCTGCCGTTGAGACACCCGAAACGATGACGCCCGCGGCGGCAAGCGGCGAGCGCGCCCAGGCCATGGCGGGGCGCAGCCGTGGTGCCGCGGGCGTATCGGGCTGCGGCGCGCGGCTGACGGTCAGGGGCAGCAGGGCCGCACAGCAGATGATGGCCAGCAGGTTGTAGGAAAAATAGGTCGCCGGGCTCAGAACCCCGATGACAAGCTGGGCGGCAAGCGACCCGCCGACATCGACGATGCGGTAAAGCCCCATGGCGCGGCCGCGCGTCTCATTCGTGACCTTGGCCTGCAACCAGGCCTCAATGATCGTGTAGCACCCGGCGACGCATGCGCCCGAGGCCATGCGCAGGATCGCCCAGGCGATGGGATCGACGATCATCATATGGGCGATGAGCCCGATCGTACCCGCCGCGGTGAAGGCGGCAAAAGCGCGGGAATGGCCGACCGTGCCCATCAGGCGCGGTGCCCACCAGCAGCCGATGAAGAAACCGAAGAAATGCGCCGACCCGAGTATACCGACTTCGGCAGTGGAAAAGCCAAGCTCCACCCCGGAAAGCGCATCAAGCGGCGCCACGCCGCCGGTGCCGAGTTGCAGAAGAACGACCGAGAGAAAGAGGGCGGCGAAAGAGATCAGAAGGCGCATCTGGCAGGTCCGGTAAGGCGCGGCTACCTTGTCTGCTTCGTTTCGGATTGACCAGAGGAGAAACGCCCCTTCCACCCTGAGCCGGATGTTTTCAAAAGGAGCGCCCGCAAGCGGGCGCAAGATATGTCTCATACCCACTGCAATGCAGCGGGTATTCGGATTTGCCTCCGGCGGGAGTATTTGAGAACAGCAGAAGCATTCGTTGATTTCTTCTGTTCTCAAATACTCCCAGCGGAGCGAATTCGCACGCAGTGCCAGAAGGCTTGTGCCCGCGTTTCGCGGGCACGCAATCAGATTACAACAGGTCAGCCAGCGCGGCGGATGCGGGCGAGGATCTTAAGCCGGACTTCGTCACCGACCATGTCGGGGAAACCTGTCGCGCCGAAATCGGAGCGGTTGACCTTGCCGGTCAAAAGGATCGAGAGGTTTTCGCGGTGGCCGGGCGTAGTGCCGTCGGGCCGGTAGAGCCGGGCGTCGAGTGTGACCTCGCGCGTGACACCCCGGATCGTGATCAACCCGGTAACGGATGCGCCGGTATCGGTCGGGCGCACCTTTGTGCTTTCAAAACGGATCTCGGGGTGGCTGCCGGTATCGAGGACGGAATTCCCCTTCATGGCCTGGGTTGCGAAGGGAAAGCTCGCCCGGGCATTGTCAGCCGACAGGGTGACCGTAACATGGCTCGCGGCGGCATGATCGAAATCGAGGCTGAGCTCTGCCGATGTGACCGGCATCCGCCCCCGGATCGGGGTTTTGCCGAAATCCGTCTCGAAGCCGACAGCGGAGCCTTCGGTGTCAAGCACATAGCTCAGCGGCGCGGCATGGGCGGCGGGGATGAGGGAATGACCTGTCACGAGGCTGCAAAGCCGTAATCCCGCAAGAAGTGCGAACAGGATGACGACAATGGTCCGGTTACGGGCGATGCGCATGTCAGCTCCGGGGATTGGGCTGGGTCAGTCTATACCTCAAGTCTGTTCCGAGGCACTCATATCCGCGTGATCCGAATCCGGGTCGGAGGATTTCAGCCGGGCGAGGGCGAAGCCCGAACGGTCCTTCTGCGCGGTGAGGGTCCAGCTTTGCGGCGGATCGGCCCGGGCGCGAAGCCGGTCAAGGCGCCATCGGGTGCGGTCCATCCCATGGTCGGGCGCGATGGCCCAGCGGCTTTCGACCCCGGCCGCGCCGCCCGCCCCGGGCGTCAGCATCAGCCCGGTCGGTGTCACCCGTCCGTCCTCGGCCCCGGTCTCTGCGGCGAGGTGCAATCGTCGCACCGGTGTCAGGCGCGGCGGTTCGGGCAGTTCGGCCACGACAAGCGCCACCGCCCCGGCGCGCAAGCCTTCCTCGAAGCACCACAACATATCCTCGGGCCGACGCGGGGTGACAAAGATCAGCCGCCCCGGCTCAATGAAGGGAACCACCCCTTCGGGGAACAGACGTTCGGGCAGCCAGCCGGGCCGCAGCCAGAGCACCGGGCCTTGCGTGCTC
>NZ_JBARVQ010000535.1:0-1562 GCF_049646345.1 Albidovulum sp.
GCCCGGTGGTTGGTTAGCCCGTATTGCAGGTTGATCCCCGCCAGCGGCGCGGGCAGTTGCCGCAGATAGGCCGCGGGCGCGCCGACCAGGCTGGAGAGCTGGCCAAAGGACCAATGCGTCGGCGCGATAGGTTCATCCGCGCCCGGCAGGACAAGTCCCAGCTTCTCCGGGTTGTCGCGATGCGCTTCAACCCGGATCGCCGCACTCTCCACCGTGCGCGTCCGGCTCCGTTCCGCCCGGCCCTTGACCGAGGCGAAGAGATCATCGAGCGACAGATACCGCTCGTCATCCGGCCGCGAGAACCATTCGGACGACACGCGGTCCACGTTCGCGCCGCGCGACACGTCCACCTTGTAGCCGCCGCTGATGTCACGCCCGGCATCGATAATTTCGGTATTCATGGGGAAACCTCCGAAACGGGCGGCCGGGAGCCTCTCTCCCGCCCTCCAAACCCGTCACGGGCCGGAACGGCACCCCTCTGACTCCCGGGTCACTCCGCTGCGAGATCCCCCAGCGGGGAGGGGCCGCGCGATGCGGCCAGCCGGTGCAGCGCCTCCGGGCGGATATGGGTGTAGCGGCGCAGCATCTTCCAGTCCTTGTGGCCGGTGACCAACGAGACCTGTTCGATGGCGAAGCCGGCCTCGAACAGGCGGCTTGTGCCCTCATGGCGCAGATCGTGGAAATGAAGGTCCTTGACGCTGATCTCGACGCAGGCCCGCCGGAAGGCGGTTCCGACCGACCTCGAGTTGTAGGGAAAGATGCGGCCCTTCGCGCGCCCCAATTCCTTGGCCTGCGCCGTGACCAGCGCCCAGGCGTCGAAGCCGGTGGCAGCGAAGAGTGGGATCCGCTGGTCGTTTCCGGTCTTGTTGCGCGGGTCTTTTCGGTCGCGGATCAGGAGCATGCGGCGGTCGACGTCGAGATCGGCCCATTCGACGCGGCAAATCTCGTCGAGCCGCATGGCAGTGGCCACGGCGAACTTCACGATCCGCGTCATCGGCAGGGTCAGGCGTTCGTTGTCATCGAAGCAGCGGAAGAGGCGGTTCAACTCGTCCGTCGTGGGGCGACGATCCCTCTCGGTGCCTTTGCCGATCAGGCCGAGACGCTTGAGCGCGACGCGCGCCAGATCAACGGGTTCCGGAGAAATGTCTAGCCCGTGCACGGCTGCAGCGTGGGTGATGATCATCTTGATCACGCCGATATCGATCCCGAGGGTCACCGGACCTGCGCCTTGGTCTGCACGCATCTTGCCGTAATCGATAAGCTTCTGCCGATCGAGGTGCCCGATCCGTTCCTTCCCAAGATCGCGTTTCAGCGTGGTGAGCGTGGCGGCCTTGCTGCGACGCGGCGGTTTCCCTACCTCGCACATATCGGTTATATGAAGGTCGATGAGGTCGCCAAAGGTCTGGAGGCGGGAAACGGACGACTTGTTCGGCGCCAGCCCCTGATCGACCCGGGTCTCCGCCTGGCGGGCCCAACGATGGGCGTCGTCGCGGCGGAGGAACGTCTCGCTCGCGTAGCGGCCCTTTCGTCTGATCTGGACCGAGGTCAAGCACCGGAGGGGA
>NZ_JBARVQ010000536.1:0-3400 GCF_049646345.1 Albidovulum sp.
AGGCGGCGGCGCTTTCGAACCGGGTGGCGCCCGAGCATCTGGAGCTTTGCGTCGACGATCCCGACGCGCTGGCTGAACGCATCACCCATGCGGGGGCAATCTTCCTTGGGCGCTGGACTCCGGAAGCGATCGGCGATTACGTGGGCGGGCCGAACCATGTGCTGCCCACAGCGCGCTCGGCACGGTTTTCGAGCGGGCTGAGCGTGATGGATTTTATCAAGCGGACGACGATTGCCAGGATGACACCCGGGGCGCTGGCCGCCATCGGCCCGGCGGCAGAACGGCTGGCCCAATCGGAAAGCCTTGAGGCGCATGGTCTTTCAGTCCGCGCCCGGCTCGACCGGCTGAACCGGGAGGGCGGGACATGAGCCGCATCTGCCATATCGAGATCGACGATCGCGGCCTGCCCGCGCCCACCCCTGAGGTAGAACAGGAACGCAAGGTCGCGGTGTTCGACCTTCTGGAGGACAACTCCTTTACCCTGCCGCCGAAGGATGGCGAGGCCCCGCCCGAGGGGCCGTTCCGGCTGGGCCTTGCGATCAAGGAAAAGCGGCTGGTCTTCGATATCGCGACCGAGGGCGAGGAAAAGGTGGCAGAGTTCCACCTGTCGCTCGGGCCCTTCCGGCAGGTCGTGAAGGACTATTTCCAGATCTGCGAAAGCTATTTCGAGGCCGTGAAACGCCTGCCGCCCAGTCAGATCGAAGCCATCGACATGGCACGGCGCGGTATCCACAACGAAGGCGCGCGGGTCTTGCAGGAACGGCTGGAAGGCAAGGCGGATCTTGATATCGACACCGCGCGGCGCCTCTTTACCCTCATTTGCGTTCTGCATTTCGGGGGCTGATCTTGGACGGCAACCTGCCCCAGTCTGTGCTCTTCTGCTGCGATCACAACGCTGTTCGGTCACCGATGGCGGAAGGCATGATGAAGAAGTTCTACGGCCATGACTGCTATGTGCAGTCGGCGGGTGTGCATAACGATATGGAAATCGACGGCTTTTCCATCGCCGTCTGCGCCGAGATTGGCGTTGAGCTCGCGCGCCACCGGTCGCGCTCGTTCGAGGAAATGCAGCAATGGGGCGATGACCTGTCGGGCTTTGACCTTGTCGTGGCGCTGTCGCCCGCAAGCCAGCGGCAGGCGCTGGAATTCACCCGGTTCTTCCATCTGGATGTGGAATACTGGCCGGTAATGGACCCGACCGGCATCGGTGAGAACCGCGAGACAAAGCTCAACGCCTACCGTCAGGCCCGTGACCAGATCCGGACGCGGATGATCGAACGCTTCGGCCCGCCAACGGTCGGTTAAGGCGTTTCGAGTTTACATCGTATCGGAATTCGAACCTTTTTCTTTCGAACTCCGATACTTGATGGTTCAACGAAAACTCGAAACGCTATAGGTGCTGCGGCGCAACTGGGCGAAAAACTGACGCATTGAGACTGGGCGTGATCACGTCCCCCAACTAATCTCCGCCGGAAATTTGGGAGAGAACCGGATGACCCGTGCCACGATCGAAGCCTATTACGCCGCCTTCAACCGGGGCGACCTCGCCGCGATGCTGGTGACCCTGCACGACGACTTCGCCCATCACGTGAATGAGGGCGCGACACGGCTGGGCAAGGAGGCGTTTGCCGAATTCTGCCGCCATATGAGCGAGACCTACCGCGAGGAGCTGACCGACATGGTGGTCTTTTCCAATGACGAGGGCACGCGCGGGGCGGCGGAATTCGTGGTCAACGGCACCTATCTCAAGACCGATCCCGGCCTGCCCGAGGCGAGGGGGCAGAAATATGTGCTGCCTGCGGGCGGCTTCTTTGATCTGAAGGACGGCAAGATCACCCGCGTGACGACCTATTACAACCTTCAGGACTGGATCCGGCAGGTCTCCGCATGACGATCGAAGTCCTTGCCCTGACCGGTGAGGCGCTGGAAGCCGCACTTGACGATGTCGCGCGGCTGCGCATCGCCGTGTTCCGTGACTGGCCCTATCTTTATGACGGCCATCTGGACTATGAGCGGCGCTACCTGAAGACCTACCGCGAGAGCGGGAATGCGATCCTTGTCGGGGCTTTCGACAATGGCCGTCTGGTCGGGGCTTCGACCGGGACGCCGATGGAGGAGCATGGCGACGAATTCGGCGCGGCATTTGCGGCCACGGGCCTGCCGCTGAGCGACATCTTCTATTGCGCGGAATCGGTGCTTTTGCCGGATTACCGGGGCAGGGGTCTGGGACACGCCTTCTTTGATATGCGCGAGGCGCATGCGCGTGCGCTGGGCCGGTCCCATTCGGCCTTCTGCCGGGTGGTGCGGCCCGAGGATCATCCACTGCATCCAGACACCTACCGCCCGCTCGACGGCTTCTGGCACAAGCGCGGCTATGCGCCGCTGGAAGGGGCTGTTGCGGAATATGCGTGGAAGGATATCGGCGAGGCGGACGAGACCACAAAGCCGATGCAGTTCTGGATCCGGGCACTCTGACCGCCTGTCCCGGACCTGATCCGGGACCTCCTGGTCGCCATAAACGGCTTGGGTTGGTCCTAGCCGGGAGCGGACCTTGGCGGGTGTTCCCTTTCGCCCGGAAACAAGCCGAAGGCGGCGGGCGAGCGCCTGCCCGTCCCGGCGGGCTGGCGCTTTTGCGGCCGCGCGGTTCGCGTGAGGTCAGAGGGGCTTTGTTACTATAAAGCACCATGAAGAATGGTCGCTGCGCCACCCCACGGGCAGGCACCTGTCCGGCTCGCGGTGTGATGGGTGCAATGGCAGCAACGTCCCGCTGTTTAGCCTCAGATCTTCATCTTCTTGAAGATCGGCTCGGGGATATGGCGGATGATCAGCATGATGTAGCGCCAGAAGAACGGCGTATAGATCGTGTTGCGGCGCTTCTTCACGGCTTTCAGGATGTCACCCGCAACCGCCTCGGGTGCGGCGACAAGGAACATTCCCGGCAGGCCCCAGGTCATCGCAGTGTCGACGAAGCCGGGCTTTACGGTCACCACATGCCCGCCCGCGCGGGTCAACCGGTTCCGAAGGCCGGAAAGATAGGTGGCAAACCCCGCCTTGGCCGAACCATAGACATAGTTGCCAATCCGCCCCCGGTCGCCTGCCACGGACGCGACGCCCACGACCGTGCCACCGCCGCGCGCTTCCATCAAGGGCGCCAGCATCTGCAGAAAGTGGGCGGGGCCTGTGTGGCTGTCGGTCACCACACCGTCGATCAGCGCGGGGTCGGCGTCGATCTCTGATTGCTCGGGCATGGAGCCGACGAAGACGGCGGCGTTCAGCTCGCCCTCCTCGGCCTCCATCCGCTCGATCAGCGCGGCAAAGCTTTCGGGCTTGCGGGCGTCGAAGCTCAGGGCCTCGGTCGTCCTTGCCCCGCGTAGGGTGCAGTCCGCGGCGAGGGCTGCAA
>NZ_JBARVQ010000537.1:0-7475 GCF_049646345.1 Albidovulum sp.
GCCCGGCGCCCTGTATCGTAAGGAAGCAGCGGCCACACTTGAGTGTTTTGCGAAAGCCCAGGGCGGGGCGGCCTACTGGTATGATGTGCTGAAAGCAGCGTCGCGCTACCGCGCCGATATCACCAATGGCAGCCGCTTCATCAGGCCGTTCCTGTCTGACGGGGTCATTGCGGCCGCGTCAGAACCCACACCAACCGGCTCGGCGTCCATGCCGATGAGGCGTCCGGATTTGCGGTGCCTGATCCGCGCCATTGCACCACTATCGGTCGCCGAGCGCATCGGCGCGCCAAATGATGTCTGGCTACCGCAACGCTTAATGCGCCAGAATGCGGCCCGGATATACACGCTGTTTGAAGACATGAGGAATCTTTGCCCAGAACTGGATGCCGCCCCGCTTCAGGGCAGGCTGTCCCTAGGGGACAGCAGCCTGAACATGGCCATCTTCGACGCCGTGTCGGTCTGCCTGTTCCGTCGCGATCATCGCCATGAGTTCTGACCAGAACTGACCAGATCCGGCCCAGTTTTCCGGGGCTTCCGCGATCTCCTGCCGGAACAGATCCAGCGCATGATCGGTCGCTCGATCCGGGTCGAGCGCGCTTAGCACTTCGCGGTCTCCGAAACGGGGTCTGGCGGTGCTGTTTAGATAGAGCAGAGCCGCATTCTGTTTACGAGCCATGCGGGCAAAAAGCTCCACACAGTCTCGATACCGCTCCATTCCCTCGGCAAGGCTGTTGCATTGAGCAGTCAGATAGTCCGGCAGAACAACAACCACATCGCCTTCAGCCAGAAACCGCTTGGCATTCCGCAGAAAACTGCGGTCATCATGAAAGAACTCGATGCGGATGTTCAGTGCCAGGGCGTAGTGGAACCAGAACGCCTCGACTTCCGGTGCGTGAACCCTGCGCAGGGCGGCAACGCTGACATAATTGCGCCCCGAGGCCTGCACGATGTCCATGAGGGCTGCTGCGACGGAGGGAATGAAATAACGGCTGTGATTGGAGATGATGAGGGACGGGCGGGGACCCAGGCCATCGACGACCGTGTTGAACCGTGCATTCATGAACGGATCGAACGCGTCCTTCATCGACACTTTTGCCGGATTCAGTGACTGTGCCCGCAGGGCAGCGCCGATCCGCAGATGATTGAAAAGACGTCGCCGTTCAGGACCGGTTACAAGAACGACCATGAGGCGTAGAATAGAGGACGGCACCCAAAATAAAGCAGCGATTACGCTGCGTTTACTCAGCACCTGAATCATCACCGACTTCCAGTACAGGACCAACAGCCAGCCGCGAAGCCTCATCATCTGAGCCAAACCGCCTCAAGAACCACATATGCGGCAGGAGACCGTTATCGGCCCCCTGCGCGCCATCGCATTACGAGGTGCCGCAGCCCGGGCTCCAGCAGGTGGTTGTTCCGCCGACATATTCTCTGGTCACGCCCTTGACCATTGCGGATGCTTTCACGTCACGAAGCGTTGGCTTCACCGGGGCGGTATCTTCAGTCTTCATTCTCAACACTCTCTGTTTTGGAACGCAGTTTATGGCGGATCATCTTTGGATTGTGTCGCTGTATGATAATCCACCATAAGGTGTGTAGGGGATTGATTCATCGCCGACAACAGAAATATTGACGCTGCGTAAAGATCCGCCGATTGTGTGTGTTGGGCTTCAATTGCGTTGCCGCTGGTTTAAATATAGGGAGATTTTTTATTTAAAAACAATATCTTAAAATATTTCTGGGTTTCATTGAGATAACGAGCATCGGCATTCGAACGAAAAAGGTTCGAATTCTGATTCAATGTAAACCCGAAACGCTATAGCACGGCATCTGGGCAGGTTGCAGCGGACCGATTCAGAGGGCGGCACATTCTTCTGGCTGACCGGGCCGGAAGGCATAGATGCGCCAAAACTGGCGGTGCGCCTGCGAGCCAAGGGAGTTCTGGTCGACCGGTTTCCGGATCATTGCCGCCGAAGTGCAGGCGTTGCTGTACGTAGTCGCGATGCGAATTCTTCGCCCTTGCCACCGTTACACCGCAAGCCGGGCCGGGCCGACGCAGGCCCGGCGCCATCAGATCATTCCCGGGCAGTTGGAGTCCCGGATGAATGGCGGCAAAGTGCGCTTTCCTGCAGGCGCATCGTTTCGCGCATGCCGGGAGGGCCAGAGATGTTACCGCCAGAGCCAGGATTGGCTGGCGAAGAGGCCCTGAAGCTTTGACAAAAGCCGATTGCCTTTCCCCGGCGCCGGGATCCCGTGATGGGCGAGGCGGTCGACGATCACTTCGGGAGGGCAGGGCAGGCCGGTGACCGGGTCCATGTAGCGCGGATAGGCGATCAGGGCGGCATGGGCGAAGGCGGCAAGCGTCGGGCGCGTCCTGCGCCGGGCCGGGGCGGGAAAGAGGTCACGCGTCAATCCCCAGCCGGCATAGAAGGGCATACCCAGACAGGTGACCGTCTTGCCGCGCAGGAGTGCCTCGAAGCCGAGCGTCGAGGTGATGGTCCAGATCTCATCCACCGCCTCGATCAGCGCTGCAGGACTTGCCCCCCGCACGATACGATCGGCATGGGTCAGCACGTCCGTGTCAGGCATTGCACCCGCGCGCAGACCGGCCTCGACATCCGGATGCGGCTTGTAGATCACGATCGCATCGGGGTTTTCAGCCCTGACCCGGGCGAGCAGGTCGGCATTGCGGTGCTCCTTGCCCGCGCCCAGCCGGACAGAGGCGTCATCCTCCACCTGTCCCGGCACAAGGATACGGCGGCCTTTCGGCAGGTCAGGGACGGCCTCGGCATCAAGGTTGTATTTCGACAGCCCGAAGCGCGTCAGCCGGGCGATCAGTCGTTCGGCCCGTGTTTCACCGCCGGGCGGCGGGCCTGCCGCCACCAATCGCTCCAGATCGCTTTCGCGCGCGGGATCGTAATAGATGCCACGCCGGTCAGCGACGAGCGAGAGCGGCGGCACCAGTTCGGCGCCAAGCCCGCGTGAGCGCAGGAACCCGTCCTCCATCCGGGTGACGGTCAGACCCTTTGCCGCCGCGGCAAGGCGTTCGGGTTCCTGCCCGGCCCAGACGATCAGGCCGCGCCCCTCGGATCTGGCGCGGTTGATGGCGCGGGCGGGGTCATCCTGAAACCTGAGCCGCTTTTCCCGGCCAAAGGTCCTTTGCAGATGCGCCCGTTTCCACAGCCGCATGCCAAGTGCTACATGGCCCGCGCGATCCTCGCGAAAGGTGCGGACCTGCGCCTCAAGCTGATCGACCGCCTGTTCGAAGGAACAGAGGCGATCCCGGCAGGGATCGTACCATGTGGGCGCCAGAATCATCGCCGCCGCGAAAAGCTGGGCGCGGGTCAGACGGCGTTCGCGCCGGGCCACCGGATTTTCATCCTGCGTCAGCCCCCAGCCCGCATAGAAAGGCTGGCCGAAGACGCGGGGTTTGTGGCCCGCCATGATCGCCTCGAACCCCATCTGGGATGAGACGGTGTAAACGCCGATGGCGCCTTCCATCAGCGTCCAGGGCGATACCGGATCGCTGAGCACGCTGATATGGCCGTGATCGTGACCCGAGGTGAAATGGCCCTGCCGGTGACCCAAAGCCGTATCGGGATGGGTCTTGATGATGATCCGCGCGCCAGGGTTTTCTTCCTGCGCGAAGACCAGCATCTCACGGAACGTCGCGCTCGTCGCCCCGCCATGGCGGATCGAGGCATCGTCGCGGGTCTGGTCGAGGACCAGCACATAGCCGGGATCGGGCACCGGCAGCGCCGGGTCGAAACTGTTGTATTTCGACAGATGCCCCGCCTTCAGCCGCGCGATCCCGTCCCGCGCCCGGTCCAGGATCGCGGTATCGTCGAGGGGATGGGTCGCAAGAATATGTTCCAGTTCGGACGGGGTGGAACTGTCGAAATGCACCCCCTTCGGGTCGATGAGCAGACCCAGAGGCGGTTCCTTGCCCGCGCGCCCGGGCCTGACCGAGCGCAGGAAGGCATCCTCGACCCGGACAACCGGTATATTGGTCCAGTCCGATACCTTCTCTCCGCGCGGTGAGGTCGGGCTGCGGCCCCAGACGCCAATCCGGTCGTCCTGCCGCGAAGGTCGGCCGACATGAATGTCATAGCCTGCCAGTGTCATGATCCGGCGGATGCGGGGCTGGGTCAGAAAGCCGCCTGAATAGACAAAGAGACGGCGTGGATCTTTGCCGGTCTCTTCCGCGCGGCGGGCTGGTTCCATCAGTTTCCGGCGGCGCTGGACAGGGTGTTGGCCGAATTGGCCGTGCCGGTGATTGCCGACAGTACCTTGCTCCACTGCACATAGGGCGCTTCGGTCACATAGACCGTGTCCTTGTCGCGGATCATGAAATCGCGCGCGTCGAAAATGGCGCTGGGCTCTGTCAGGTCAAGCACATAGGCGATGCGCTGCGATGACATGAGGTCGGTGCGGCCGAGCACGGCATTGGCAACGCCCGGTTCTTCGTCCCTGAGGATGAAGACGCCCTTCGGATCGGCCAGTTGCGATGACAGACCGCCGACCTGGGTAATCGCTTCGACCGCCGACAATTCCTGCGTTTCGAAGGGCACACGGGTCTGCGAACCTGTGGCACCCATGGCGGTAAAGCTGCGCTGGTCCTTCTCGACCAGGATCACGTCGCCCGGGCGCAATGCGATATCATATTGCGGGTTGGAATAAAGGTCCTTCAGCCAGACCCGTCCGGTATTGCGGCCGCGCGTGACCACGATCTGGGCCACTTCGGGTTCGATCGCAACGCCGCCCGCCCGGGCCAGCATTGCCGAAAGGGTCCGGGTCGGCCGTTCGATCGGATAAACGCCCTGACCGCCGACGCCCCCCATCACGGAAACCGTCGCACCATCGCCCGCGACGCGTGCCACGGTCACTTGCGGGTCCGGGGTCTGGGCATCGAGTTTTTCGGTGATGATCCGGCGCAAGCCTTCGGGCGTGTTCCCTGCCGCCTTGATCCGGCCCGCATAGGGCACGAAGATGAAGCCGTCGCCATCGACCTGCATTTCCTGCAAGGCGGTCGCGTTCTGGCCCTGTCCGGCCAGAAGACCGTTATCGACGTTTTCCCAGATCATGAGGCCGAGCACATCACCTGGCCGGATGACGTCGGACCCGACGACGCCCGCGCCGACAAAGCCATTGCCGAAGCCCAGCGGTGGGATGACATTGGTCAGGCGCGCGACATCTGCCGTCACTGGCACGATAAAGGTATCGCCCTGCTGTTCCACCGATCCTGCCAGAACCTCGCCCTTGGTCGGGCCGGAACGCGGCAGGCCGCATGCGGAAATGCCCATCGTGAGAACCACGAGGGCAAGGGCCGCAGGCTTGTGCGACATAAGGATTTTCACTGATCTGGCTCCTCTGCCGAGCGACTGCCTCATTGTTTTGGGACACCGTACTGAAAGTGCAGGCAGATTTCCAGCGGCGCTATTCAACCGCGGCCAACTGTTGCCGAGGTGCCGCTTTGCCGGAAACCAGCGCATCATAGGGGTCCTCACCGCTCAGGACCATATCGGTGACCTGCCTGAGAAGCTGACGGCGGCCACGGGCCGAATAAAAGCCGCCGGGGATCTGCGAGGTTTCCAGAAGATAGTGGCGGTAGTCGCGATAGGCGCGGCTGTCGGGGCGCGAGGGGGTGGCGAAGAATTCGGTCAGCGGCTGGTCCGAGACGAATTCGGGCTGGCTGTAGACCGCGCGGCCAAAGGCCTTGAGCGGCAATCCGCGCCAGAGAACCTGCTGGCCGGCGGTTGAATTGACGGTTACGGCACTTCGCGCCGCGTCCAGAAGTTGCGCCAGCTTGCCGCCGCGCACGAAATGCACCCGGCCCGACAGGCCAAGCCGCCTGGCGGTCTGGCGAATCGTACTGGCCACCGCCGCGCGCTCATCCTCCAGCGGATGGGCCTTGAAGACGATATGGTGATGGCGCGGTGCGCCGCGCGCGAAACTGTCGAGGCAGAGCGTCAGAAATTCGGTCATCGATGTGAAATCGGAATGCGCGCGGAAACTGGCGTCATGCTCAAGCTGCATCAGGACCAGATGATAGGGAAAGCCGCCGTGGCGGATGCGCAGGGTCGCGATCCGTCGTTCAAGCGCATGCCAGGGCATGAGGAGAAGCCGCTTCAGATAAAGTTTGAACTCCTCGGCCACAGAAATATCGCGGTGCGAGCGGAAGTTGCGATAGGGCCGGTTCAGCGCAAGCACAAGGAAATGATAAAGCGCGCCGTAAAACACATGTTCGCGCATGTCGCCCCAATGGGCGGGGGCCTTGGGCTGTTCCATTTTCGACCGGGCGAGGGCTGTGCGCATGTCGTCCACGCTCATCTCCATCAGTCGGGAATGCCCGTTTGATCCGCCACGTTCATAGGTCGCCCAATAGGGCCGTAGATAGCCTTCCTCAAAGACATGAACGGTGATGCCGCGCGCCTTGGCGGCGGCGATGGCCTGCGCATGGATCGGCCGCGCGTCGCCGTAGAGCACCAGATCGGTGATCTCGTGTTCGTCGAAGAGGGCGTCAACGGTGTTCGGCCAATCCTCAGCGCGGCCGCGATAGGGGATGTAGCCCGGACGTCGCCAGAAAAACTGATCGCCCCGATTGAAACCGACGCGCCAGACCTCGGCCCCGGCCTTGCACAGCATGTCGCCCAACTGGCGGAAGAACGGCCCATGCGGGCCCTGAAGCATCAGAACCCGTGGTGGCCTGTCCGATTTGATCCCCATACCCGGCATATCGCCCGATGACCGTTTCTTTCTGCGGTTTCAGACCATTCTGGACGTTTCTGCACGCTTGTCACGGAGTTTTGCCCGATCAGGTGCGGGAAGTTGGCCGACGTTGCCGATGGGCCGATCCTCTTGCCCCGGCGCGGGGCGCGGGATAGGCAGGGGCAAAGTGGTCAGCGGCAAAGGGAGGCGCCCATGTTCACCGGCATCGTCACTGATATCGGCGAGATCATCGCGCTGGAACAGAAGGGCGACCTGCGCGCCCGTATCGCGACCGCCTATCCTGTGGCGGGGATCGACCTTGGCGCGTCCATCGCCTGCGAAGGCTGCTGTCTGACCGTGGTGGCGACGGGCGAGGACCCGCGCGGTTGGTTCGATGTCGATATCTCGGCCGAGAGTGTGGCCAAGACCAATATCGGCGGCTGGTCGGTCGGCAAGAGGATCAACCTGGAACGGGCGCTGAAAGTGGGCGACGAACTGGGTGGCCACATCGTGTCGGGCCATGTCGACGGCGTGGCCGAGATCGTGGCGATGAAGGATGAGGGCGACAGCACCCGCTTCACCTTCCGGGCACCCGAGGCGCTGGCGGGCTTCATCGCGCCCAAAGGCTCGGTCGCGCTGAACGGCACGTCGCTGACGGTGAACGAGGTGACCGGGGCCGAGTTCGGCGTGAACATCATCCCGCATACGAAAGAGGTCACCACCTGGGGGCAGGCGAAAGTGGGCGACCGGGTGAATATCGAGATCGA
>NZ_JBARVQ010000538.1:0-3094 GCF_049646345.1 Albidovulum sp.
CCAGCACGCGCCTTCAACCGCGACAGCAGCCCCCGATAGCCGGAAAACGCCGCCACCGCGACACCGAGCGCGGCCCATGGCCGCCAATCGCCGCCCAGGGCCGAGCGCATCGCATGGTTTTCGGGCAAGGCCAGAAGCGCCAGCATGACGCCCAGCCAAAGCAGCGCCAGCATGGCAAGGATCATCCGCCCCGGCAGACGCAGAATCAGGCCAAGTGCCACCAGCGCGACGGCGATCAGCAAAACGCTCATCGCCGCCCCGTGGAGCCGAAACCGCCGGTGCCGCGCGCCGTCTCGTCCAGGGTCTCCACCGCTGCGAACTCTGCCTGCGCCACGGGCACCACGATTATCTGCGCGATACGGTCCCCATGA
This sequence comes from Albidovulum sp., assembly GCF_049646345.1. GTDB lineage: Bacteria > Pseudomonadota > Alphaproteobacteria > Rhodobacterales > Rhodobacteraceae > Albidovulum. The sequence continues at coordinate 372 of NZ_JBARVQ010000538.1, forward strand.
GTGATGACAAAAGGTGAACCCCCGAAATTGATCAGGAGAACACCCAAAGGCCCGCGATAATCGCTGTCGATCGTGCCTGGCGTATTCGGCAGCGATATCCCGTGTTTCAGGGCCAGTCCCGACCGTGGCCGGATCTGCATCTCGTAACCTTCCGGAATGGCGACCCGCAGCCCCGTCGGCACCACACGCCGCTCCATCGGCTGCAGCACAAAGCCCGCTTTCCGCTCCGCCTCGGGCAGGTTGGCGCGGATATCGGCGCCCGCAGAGCCGGCCGTCTCATAGGATGGCAAAGGCACCGCAGGATCGGCCCAATCCTCGCGCAGAACCCGGATTTTCGGGATCATCGCCCACCCCTTCCACTTGGTGCAAATATCCCCGCCGGAGGCATCTGCCCTATCCGCCCGCACCCAAAGCCGCCGCGATGCGCGCCGCCAGTCGCCGGGCAACTTCATCCTTCGGCAGGCGGGGCCATTCCTCGGCCCCGTCGGCACTGATCAGCGTTACCGCATTTTCCGTCCCGCCCATGATGCCTGTGGCAGGCCGCACGTCATTGGCGACGATCCGGTCGCAGCCCTTCCGGACCCGCTTGGCCGTCGCATGGGCGATCACGTCGTCGGTTTCGGCGGCAAAGCCCACGACCAGTTTCGGCCGGCCTTGCTTCATCTGCGCGACGCTTGCGAGAATGTCGGGGTTCTCGGCGAATTCCAGCGCCGGGGCCGTGCCCGAGCCGTCCTTCTTCATCTTGGACCCGGACGCATTCGCCACGCGCCAGTCGGCGACGGCGGCAGCACAGATGACCGCATCGGCGGGCAGGGCCGCCTTAACTGCCGCCAGCATTTCGACGGCAGTTTCAACGGCCACGACTTCCACCCCACCCGGCGGTGGTACGGCGGCAGGTCCGGTCACGAATGTGACCCGCGCGCCAAGATCGCGCAAGGCGCGGGCAAGCGCTGTGCCCTGCGCGCCCGAAGACCGGTTGGCGATGTAACGCACCGGGTCAATCGGCTCATGTGTCGGACCGGATGTCACGACCAAATGGCGGCCCTGCAAGGGACCGTCCCCCATCATCGCCTCGATCCCCGCCACGATCTCAAGGGGCTCCGCCATCCGCCCCGGCCCGAATTCACCGCAGGCCATGTCGCCCTCATTCGGACCGACAAAACGGATATCGTCGGCGCGCAAGGTCGCGATATTGCGCTGGGTCGCGCGGTGCAGCCACATCCGCACATTCATCGCTGGCGCGATCAGCACTTTCTTGTCGGTGGCCATCAGCAGGGTCGAGGCAAGATCGTCGGCATGGCCCCCCGCCATCTTCGCCATAAGATCGGCGGTCGCGGGGGCGACCACAACCAGGTCGGCGGCGCGGGAAAGCTCGATATGCCCCATCTCCGCCTCGTCGGTCAGGTCGAACAGGTGACGGTAGCACTTTTCGCCCGCCAACGCCCCGACCGAGAGCGGCGTCACGAACTCCTCGCCTGCCTTCGTCAGGACCGGCGTTACAGACGCACCACGTTCCCGCAGCCGCCGGATCAGGTCGAGCGACTTGTAGGCCGCGATACCGCCGCCGATGATCAGAAGGATGCGTTTGCCCGAAAGCATTTTGGCCTCGCTTGCTTGGGTTCCCAAGGATTAGGTCGCGCCCGCCCGGATGACAAGCCGCAGGCTGTATCACGGATCGTTATGGACACACCAACGAAGATGAACGTGACGCTCCCCCCAAACCGTATTAGGCAGAGGCGATGAAAACACGCAGCGCCGTCCCGGACTTGATCCGGGACCTCTTCGTCCGGCAAGAGGCCCCGGATCAGGTCCGGGGCTGTGTTGCGCAACTGACAGGTGACGCGACATGACTTATCAACTCGCCATCGGCGATCGGTCCTATTCCAGCTGGTCGCTTCGTGGCTGGCTTTTGTTCGAGAAGTTCGGCCTGCCGGTGAAATGCCATACCGGGGTGCTCTATACCGACGATTTCCAACACCTGCTTGCGGAATTCGCCCCCGCCCGTCTGGTTCCTGCTGTGCGGACCCCGGAAGGCGAGGTGATCGGCGAAAGCCTCGCCATCGCTGAAACCCTGGCAGAACGCCATCCGGAGGCGGGTCTCTGGCCCGCAGATCCGGCGGCCCGCGCCATGGCGCGTTACATGGCGGCCGAGATGTGCACGAGCTTCACCGCCTTGCGTGGCGATTGCCCGATGAACCTGCTCGTCAGCTATGAGGACAGCGCCCCGCGTGCAGAAGTTCTGGCCGATCTTGCCCGGCTGGAGCTGATCTGGTCCCGCGCCCGCGACCGGTTTGGCGTGGATGGCCCCTGGCTTTTCGGGCGCTACACGGCGGCGGATGCGTTCTTTGCCCCGGTGGCCACAAGGATCGCCACCTACAACCTGCCGGCCGCCGATGCCGCCATGGCTTATGTGACTGCCCATCTTGCCGATCCCTCCTTCCGCCGTTGGCGGGCGATGGGCAAGGCGCAGAACCTGATCCAGCCGAGTTACGCGAAACCCTATCCCGAGCGGGTCTGGCCCGGTCCCGCACCGCTTACGGCTGAAATCGCTAAGGGTCCGTCCGAGAACGCGGCCTGCCCTTATTCTGGCGATCCGGTGACGGACTTCCTATTGCTTGACGGCAAGGTCTGGGGCTTCTGCAATCCGTTCTGTCGCGACAAGACACTCGCCGACCCGGAAGCCTGGCCTGCTTTCATGGCAATGGTGTCGCGTTAACCATTCC